>JBGTGJ010000069.1:0-31007 GCA_041746775.1 bacterium | reverse complement strand
ACAAGGAAGACGGCTGTCTAACTATCGCAAGATCCATTTATTCCGGTTGGGGGAAGAACATCGAAGATATCACCCAGGTGAAGTGATGGTGCTTCATCAAGAAAAATGGGGAAAAATCGGCCTAGCGATATGCTTTGACTTAAGATTTCCCGAGTTGTTTCGAAAAATGTCGCAAAGCGGTGTCGAAGTGATGATTGTTCCAAGCGCATGGCCTACCGAACGATTGGATCATTTCTTAACCCTGCTTAAAGCCAGGGCGATTGAAAATCTCTGTTACACCATTGGAGTCAACAAAGTGGGGAAAGGGGGGAATAGCTTTCCGTTCACTTTCGGAGGGCATTCTGCAGCGTTCGATCCGTGGGGAAAAAAGTTAGGGGAGCTTCATGGCAAGACCGGGATTTTAACAGTGACCATTGATCTCACACACATTAAAAAAATCCGAAAACAATACCCCTTTCTCGAATGCCGGGTTTTAGGTTAATATCTTGAAGAAATATGGAATCCTCCACGATACAAGAAAAACGACTCTACCCACGTCGGCCCATCCATACCCAAGTCATCTTTGAAAATGAAGATAGTGAAGGGGAACTGTATTTTTTCTCGAAGGACATTAGCGCCGGCGGCATCTTCCTCGAGGCTAAGCTACCGGTCGAACTTGGTACCCAAGTCTTTCTGCGCTTTAGCCTCAACCCTCGCCTTCGCCCCATCCAAGCCACGGGAGAGGTCATCCGGGTCATGAGAGATAAGCAAGAGACGGGAAAAGAAAAACTAGGGATTGGAATTCGTTTCCTCTACCTTCATCCCCTCGATCGAGAATTGATTCAAAGTTATATCCAAAACCGATCCTAAGTCTTGAAAAATGGGTTCAAAGCAGTTACCTGCCAAACCCTCTATGTCATTTCTCTCTTCCATTTCGAGAAAGTTCGATCGATTCATCGACGATGCGGCCAAGCCGATCGCTAACGCTGTAGGAGACCTTGTCACCAACGCTTATTTTCTTCCTCACGATATTTTTAATTATGTTTCTGGATGCGATGTCAATTGGGGAGAAAGAAATTCTTGGTTTTCTGGTTTTTTTAAATATCGCAAACATCACTGGGATAGCCCGCTATTTCGGATCGGAGACACCCTTTCGCATTTATTTTGGGGTGGGATCAACACCGTCACCGCCGGAGGAATGCACATCGTATTTAATCAAAAACTTGGATTACAAATTGAACAGTTCGCCCCTCCTCCCAAAGATCTTCGGGAGAAGACACGATATTTTTTAGGAGGACTACTTTTTCTCTCACCACTCCGAACAGCTGCCGCGAGAGCCATCACTAAAATCCAAAAACCCAAAGTTTCCCCACCTCCCAAAAACATTCCATCGGAAGTCTTGGCTTGGCAAAATTGGAAGATCAAATGGGGAGATACTTTTTCTAATGAATCAAGTCTTGCAATCACTACAGCAGAGAAAGCGACTCACCGTGGCGGGGGGCTGCAAGTGGTTGGAAAGGAAAAGGTGGTTCATCAGTTTCCTGCGGTTCGTAAAAATTCTGCAACTATCGAAACCCCTCCTGGAAGATATCCATCCCCCATCCAAGAACCTGCCCCTGCGGTTCCTGTTCGAGATCCCGATGTCACAAATATCTTGAACTTGGGATTCAATCCGGGAAATCACGATGCTAGTGAAAAAATATCGATCGAAGATCAAAACGAGTTGGCCCGGATCATTCCAAGAGTCATTCAAAAGATAGAGAAAATTTCCATCCCTCTCAAAGACGATCCAGATTTAATCGGTCAACTCCGAAAAATTTCCACTTTGCTTCCAAGTAAAGAAAGAGAGAAGTTAGCTCATTTTTTAAAAAAACCTGACACTGCTCGTTATGATTATATTGAACTGCTGAACTTTGTCAGAAAAAAATTAGGCCCAAAAAATATTAAAAAATCTCCACAAAAAAATCCGGCACAACAACCCCAAAACCCAAAACCTACCCCTCCGAACCAGTCTCCCTTGGCCGACTTGGACTCTATCATTGCTCATCTACAAACACGAATATACTCACCCGAAGATAGACCACAGGTTTTAGAAAAGTTGCGAGAGCTGCTCACTCAAATAGAGAATCCCGAAGCACGAGAACGTTTGGAAAAGTTACTAAACCATTCAGATACCACTTTCCGCCAAGATTACGTCCGTTTTTTAAAAGAACTTATACGGATCGATCGCCCCTTGACCACAAAAGAACAACTCGAGGAGGCGCTCTTCGAACTCGAGATGACGAGGCTGCGCGGACCATTAAATCCTTTTCAACGAGAACAACTAATGAAGATTTTTGAGCTCTTGGATGAAACGAAGTTGGGATACAATATTTTAAATCTACAAAGAATTAGAAGAACGGTCATAAAATCGGTCATTCGTTTCATTAGAAGATTTCAATCGGTCGATCCAGAACTAGCAAAAACGGCGTGGGAAATTTTAGAAAAACATGCAGTGCATCACCAAGAAAGATCGATTGTCAAGACGGTACTGATTAACGCAAAAGAAATTTTAATAGGAAATCCTCACCACCAACTTTCGCAAAGAATACTTTCTCTTATTCGAGAAAGACTAAAAAGCGAAGATCGAAACCATTTTGAGATTGCCTTAAAAGAATTTTATTGGATCTCTCGGTTCACTCCACAATTGATTTTAGATGAGGATATCGATTTACTGGAAAGAATTGCTCGAACTTCACCTCAGGTTCACAACAGAAATCTCGCTCATGCAATCATTTTAAATGTAAGAAAAACTTCCCCTTAACCTGCTAAAAATAATTTTTCCCCTAATTGGTAGAGGCCCGACAGATCATGGATATCATGGTCAAATTGCGGAATCGTTTTGAAGAATAACTGCCGGTCGATTGGAATTTGTTTTTTAAATTTCTGAATTTCCCCCACGTCCCGCTGATGAAGACTTTTAAATAAAAATTGCATTTCGAAATACTCAGCCTTGGCCGCTGCAGATAAAGTAGTAGGAAGCTTGGAGGAAGCAGGGAGTGGTTGAACCCGGTTAAAAATAAATCCGGCAAAAGGGAATCGGTACTCTTCAATTTTACTGTAAAAATAAGCTGCTTCTCGGAGTGGGATCGGTTGGGGAGCGGAGATGAGAAGGAATCCGGTCTCATCATCATGCAACAGAAGCTCAACCTTTTGCGCTCGTTCTTGAAATCCTTCCAATAAACCAGAAGTGGAGATCAACATGGTGCTCAAATCCTGAAGGAATTCAAATCCGGCCACTTTGTCAAAAGTCTTGAAGATCCGCTTCATCGACTTGTCTAAAATTTTAATCGAACTACGGCCGATAAATAACCCCGGCTTCAAAAACCATTTAAGAATACTATCCCCCACCATTGAACTCATCTTGTTAGGGGCCTCCAAAAAATCAAGGGCATGACGGGAAGGAGGGGTATCGACAATGATCAGGTCGTAATCTCTTTCTTGGGCGATCTCATAAACCTTCTCCATCGCCATATATTCTTGCGATCCACCGATCAGGCTGGAGAGATGCTGATAAAGTTTGTTTTCAAGGATCGCCTGAGCACGCTCAGGATCCGGAGAATATTTTTTGATAATTTCATCGAAGGTCCGTTTGGTGTCCAGCATCATCGCAAATAATGGCCCATGCGCCTTGATCCCAGCTTTTTCTAAAACTGTTTTAGAAATCTGTTTTTCTTGGAAATCAATCTTTTGAATACCAAGAGAGTTGGCGAGTCGTTTGGCAGGATCGATCGTCAGCACAATCGTCTTATAACCCAATGAAGAAGCATACACCGCCAAGGCAGCAGCGGTGGTGGTTTTCCCAACCCCTCCGGAACCACAACAGATGAGAATCTTTTTTTTCTCGAGCAATAAATGTAGCGGCTCTTTTTTAGCTTCTGCCATCATAAAGATTTACCCAAAATATTTTGGTGAATCACTCCCTGAAGATGTTGAGCAACCTGTAAAGGGGTGGAACTTTGATAGATAAGCGGAAGTCCAATTAGATGACGATGTGAAAACTCTTCTTTGATTCTAGTGGTATAAAAATCGCACTGTTCTCTTCTTTCTTCATAGCTTTTGAGTAATTCGTCTTTGAATTTTTCTTTTCGAAATTCCTTTTGAGAGGTATCGCTCAAAATATTCGGCCATAAAGAATTGATGAGGATTGGCCCTACTTCAACTTTTGCTTGATCTACCAACTTCTTTTCTATCTCCACTGTTTCATTGACCGGCATCTCCTCGGGAAGTGTCACTAGCCAGGTTAAGGTCTCATTAGGATTTTGTAGCAATTTGATAATTCCATCCGCATGATTTTTCATCGGTCCGACCCGTACCGCATCCACCACAATTTGCGCCACAGTGAGAAGCGACAAGCCATGTCCAGTGGCAGGAGCGTCTACAATAACAAGATCATAATTCCGTTTTTTGCCAACTCGCACTTCATCTTCAACCAACGCCCATATCTTTCCTATGGTCAATAACTCTGACAAACCAGGGGCGGCATCGATGAAATTTTTCACATAATGGTTATTAAAAACCGCATTATAGATAAATTTGAATTTGATCTGCCGAAGCACATACTCTTCAAACGCCTCTTCGACATTGAGCTGCGCCAGCGAAAGTCCATTTCGTATTGATTTGGGCTGGTACCCCACTTTCCCCACTTCAAACAAATCCCCCAAATGGTTAAGTCCATGGGTCTCCACCATCAAGGTCTTCAAACCATGGCTCGCCCCAAGCAGGCCTAACGCCGCGGTAACCGTGGTTTTCCCGGTTCCACCTTTGCCGGTGACGATCCAGAGATGGGTTTTAAACAAGGATGAAAAATCCCAGCGTTGATTCATGTTCGCGGTCATGACATTGAAATTTATGTGGAGCAACAAAAAAGGGCCGCCCCTTGCGGAGCAAGCCCTTTTTCGAGGGAGGTAAGCTTTTTTTTAAGCAGCCTTGCGGGTGATAGTGCTGAGTCGTTTTTCTAGGCTGACAATCTTTCTTTCGAGTTTTTCAACTTCTTCTTGAGTGGGGATACTTAAAATTCCTAATAGTTCTTTCCGGGTATGATCGACGGTGGCTTTTGCTTGGTACACCAAATTATTTTCAGTTAACTTTGCGACAACACCTTCTACATTACGTCGTACATCACGAAAAATTTCTAAAAATTTTGTGCGCTGCGGTAAAAGTTCGAGATTACGAACCGCTTGAATCGCCTCTTCTCCTAATCGGCGAATCTCTCGCTCAACATCTTCGCGGGTTTCGGTGGCAATCGTCTTCCAATCCCCTTTTCGAACTCTTGCGAAGAGATCATCAAAGTTTTTTCTTAACTCACGTCGTGAGGTAATTCCTTGATGGACGATTCTTTTTAACAAAGATTCAACGTCCCCTTCTAATCGACCAATAATTTTATTGATTTGATTTATTTTTTGAGAAATCCCTTTCTTGGCCTGCACCATCTTTGTTCCTTTTTTAATCGAAAGCGTTTTCTTTTTATTTCTTTGAGTCTTCAGCATAGGGTTTACCTCCAGCAATAAACGGTTATAAAAAATTTTATCTCACCCATCACTTCCCAACTCAATCATGAGCAGGGGTTAACACGTCGCGTCAACCTTGTCAATATTTTTTAGGTGCAATGCGTTATTTTACATCATTTCAGGAACTTTAAAATCAATCACCCGAAGTTGAATCGAGCGATTCCCCTGCCATTCATTCCACTCGGGGATGAATGCCAGGTCTATTTTTGCGGGGATAGAGGCCGATTTTTTGGCCAAACCAAACCCAATCGCCTGAAAATGCCCACTAGGATCCCCGATTTTCATCCGCAAATGTTTTTGCCCAACGATCCGGCTTTCTTTAATGGAAGCTTGTCGAAGCAAAAAACGTGGCTCAGCATTTCCCATTCCGAATGGCTCTAATAATTGGATCTCTTGGAGCACTTGTTCTTTAATCGAGGCTAAGTCGAATTCTAAATCGAGTTGCAATGAAGGAATAAAATCGACTTCGGATAGTTGACGCCTCACTTCTTGATCAAAAGCTACCTGAAAATTTTTAAAATTTTCTGACTGCAAAGCTAAACCAGCGGCGTAACGATGGCCACCAAATTTTTCCAACCAAGAAGAACAATTTCTTAAAGCAGTGATCAGATCAAAGTTTCGAATCGCTCGGGCGGAACCTTTAAGCAAGTTTTCGTTTTGTGAAAGAACGATTGCTGGAAGGTAATATTTTTCCACCAAACGACTCGCCACAATTCCAACGACTCCGGGATGCCATTGCTCATCACAGAGAATGAGGCTTTTAAATTTTTGTGGCAGCCCTTGTGACTCTACTTTGAGAATCGCTTCCGTTAAAATCTGATCTTCTAATCCTTGTCTTTCTTCATTTGAATGGTTGAGATTTTTGGCTAGAGATCGCGCCTCTTCAAGATTTTCACTGAGTAACAACCGAACTCCCAAAGCAGCATCCTCTAAGCGCCCGACGGCATTGATTCTGGGGCCGATCCGAAACCCGACATGACTCGTAGTAACATCCCGGTCAATCCCTGCCGCCTCAATCAGCGCTTTAAATCCTAATCTTGGATGGGTTCGCAGGACTTTTAGCCCTTCACTAACCAAGATCCGATTGGTGTTGATGAGCGGGGCCATATCAGAAATGGTTCCGACGGCTACCAAGTCGAGATACGAGCGGAGATTGATATCTTGATGAAGCATCCCCTTTTCTCGCAAAATTTTTCTCAATGCGATCAAGAGATAAAAGGCAACCCCTACCCCCGCCAACTCTTTTCCAGGAAAAGAATCCCCTTTTTGTTTGGGGTTGAGGATCGAAAACGCGGCGGGAAGAATTTCAGGGCACTCATGGTGATCAGTAATAATCAGATCAATTCCTAACTCTTTGGCAACCTCGGCCTCTTTAACAGCGCTAATTCCATTATCCACCGTCACGACTACTCGAGTGCCTTGCGATCTAATTTTTTGAAGTGCTGATGTATTAAGACTGTATCCCTCTTTCAGTCGATGCGGAATGTAGTAATCCACCACCGCCCCCACTTCACGAAAGAATGTCATAAGCAGCGCGGTCGAGGTGGTTCCGTCGACATCGTAATCTCCATAGATCGTAATTTTTTCTTTTTCTTGGATCGCTTGAACTAATCGAAGCACTGAACGCTCCATCCCCAAAAAAAGAAAGGGATCGGGTAGATGCTGAAAAGAGGGGTGAAGATATTTTTGAATTTGATCAGGATCAGTCTTTTTTCTTTGAATCAAAATTTTCGCGAGGAATGGAGAAAGCTGCAGCTCTTTCACCAAAAAAGAGGCTAGCTGAGGATCACAGTCAGCAAGAATCCAACGACGTTCCAATATTTCCTCCGAGTTAACTTACGGAAGCTTTGTGCGGGTGTTTAATTCCCAAACGGTGACCGTGTTGTTTCAAAAACAGAAAGATAGGAGAGGCAATCGAGATTGAAGAATAAGTTCCTGTGATAACACCAATCATCATGGCAAAGGCAAAGTTTTTGATATCCCCTTCAGTTCGGAAATAAAGAACGACGACTACAAAAAAGACAGTCAGAGAAGTAATAATCGTACGACTTAGCGTTTCGTTGATGCTTTTATCGACTAATGTCACCAAATCCATTCCTTTATGTCGCTGCATGTCTTCACGAATTCGATCCATCACAATGATCGTATCATTGATGGAATAACCGATAATGGTGAGGATCGCGGCAACCACGGTGAGATTCACTTCAAGTCCAAATAAAGCAAACGCTCCAATGGCTAAAAGGACATCATGGATAAGAGCGAGGATCGCACCCGGGGCAAAGTAGATATCAAATCGAAACCATATATAAATAAGCATGACGAGCCATGCGAATACGACCGCATAAAGCCCTTTAGTTCGAAGCTCTTTTCCTACCTTGGGGCCAACAAATTCTTCTTGAAGCAGGCTAAACTGATCTTTTCCGAAGGAGGATTCGAGCGCCTGATTAAACGGAACTGAAAAACCCTCTTCACGATCTTTAGGAATTTCACTTTTAATCACAAAAGTATTGGCAGAGGCCTCACCAAATCGCTGCACCACAAAATTAGATAAATTATTTTTCTTAAAAATATCGGTAAGTGCTGCCTCGTTAGTGGGAGTTTTGAATTGATAAATCAGTTTGAGACCGCCACGAAAATCGGTTCCGTAGTTAAGGCCAATCTTCCACCAAAGAAAAATGGAAAGAAACACCAAGAAAAAAGAAACCCCGACTAACCATTTTCGGTGTTTCATGAAAGGAATGTCTTTTTTAGTTAATCGGGTCATAAACTCAACCGTGTAACCTTATGACGGGTCAGAATATAATCATAAACTAACCGAGTCAGTGTCACTGCTGTATATAAGGTAGTCAAAATACCGATCATCAGGGTCACTGCAAATCCGCGAACGGGACCGGTTCCAAATTGATAAAGAATTACGCCAGAAAGAAATGTGGTGAGGTTAGCATCGATGACCGCTCGCATCGCATTGGAATATCCCGCATCCACCGCTGCCTTGATCCCTTTTCCGGCAGCAATCTCCTCCTTGATTCTTTCCAAGATGATAACATTCGCATCGACTGCCATACCAATCGTCAGCACGATACCGGCGACACCAGGTAATGTCAGCGTCGCGCCAAACAGACTCAAGGCCCCAAACAGCAGCAGGGCGTTCAATATCACGGCAACATTGGCTAATACCCCAGACCACTTATAATAGATGGTCATAAAAAGAATGACGACTAGAGCCGCCAACATCGTCGCATTAAACCCTTTGTCGATCGCTGATTTTCCAAGCGAAGGGCCAATCACCGTTTTGGTCGCCTCTTTGAGTTTGGCAGGAAGTGCCCCTTCACGCAGGATGACGACGAGGTCTTCCGCCTCTTGAAGAATCGTTTGGTAATCCCCATATCCAAGCGTAATCTGTGCTTCTCCACCAGGAATCGCCCCTTTGATCACCGGAGCTTTATTCACAGTCCCATCGAGCAAGATCGCCAACCGCTTCCCGATATTATTGGCGGTTAAATCTGCGAATGCTTTGGTTCCAGTTGGATCGAAAGAGAGGCTGACATAAGGTTCGTTATTTTGAACGCTTACTTGAACATTTCGTAACATCTCCCCTGACACATCCACTTTTTTCTTCAGTAGATAAGGAACTCCCCCGACAATTTTCTTAGTGATCGGATCGTATTGGACTTCAAAAGCAATTTCTGTATCGAGAGGAAGCGTTGGTTTTAACGTCTCATTGATCTTATTAACAATTTCTTCGGTATACCCCGCAGGAATTTTTTGTTCTTGTCGCACTTTCTCGACCATCGCTTGAACTTGGGGATCGGGGATGCTCTCTTCCACCAACTTAAACTCTAACTTCCCTGCACGTTTTACTAGGGCAATGGCGCGGTCCGGATCTTGAACTCCTGGTAACTCCACTACCACCCGATTTTCTCCCACCCTTCGAATTTCAGGTTCGGCAACACCATAACGATCGATACGATTACGGATCGTCTCCACCGCCTGCCGCATCGTCTCATCTCTTAGTCGACTTTGGTAATTATCACTAGGAACCCAATAGAGTGCCGCCCCTTGGGGCGCGGTCTCGGTTGTTGGAACTGTTTCGAGACGACGGATCGTATTTCCATAAATATCTTCGATCTGTTTTCGAGCCACTTCGACTTTTGTAGGATCGGTCAACACCACACCAATCTGGCTGGTTTTTTCAATGACCCATACTCTTTGATAAGAAATATTTTTTTCCTTGAGCAGGCGTTCGATCTCACTCGCCATGATCTCACTGCGATGTTGTATCGCTTCGGCCAGATCTACTTCTAACTCAAGGTAAATCCCTCCTTGAAGATCTAGCCCTAAATTAATTTGTTTATCAGGAAATAATTTGACGTACCAAGGAAGCTCCGTCCCCTGTTTTTCCGCAGCATCTCGGATAGCTCGAAAATTAAAATAGGTGGGAACGAGCAGATAAATCGAAAAAAACGTCAGAAAGAGACCAATGTAAACTTGTAATCGCCAACGAGGTTTCATCATTTTTTACTCAGCTTTTGCTTCCGCCTTGAGAGCTTGTATCCCGTTACGTTCGACCTTCACTTTGCAATTGTCGGCAATTTCAACAGTGAGGATATTATCAGCCACCCCGATGACCCTGCCGTGAATTCCACCTGCAGTCACCACCGCATCCCCCTTTTTAATTCCTTTCAGCATCTCTTGGTGCTTTTTTGCCTGCTTTTGTTGAGGACGAATGATGAGGAAATAAAAAATTCCGAAGATGAGGATGAGCGGAAGAAAAAAACCGAAACTTTGACCAGGAGATTGGGTTCCGCCGGTTGCCGTTTGCGCCAAGGCAGTCGAGGTAAAACTGAAAAGTGAAACAATGGTTAGGAGTTTAATTTTTAGGTGCAACACTGACTTCTCCTTCTTGAATTTGTTTGAAAAACTCTTTTTGAAATGAGGAAAAATTCCCCTCACGAATCGCAAAGCGTGCTTCGCCTAACAGATTGAGAAAATAATGTAAATTATGAATTGTATTTAAAATCGCGGAGAGAATTTCCTTTGATAAACTTAAGTGACGAAGGTAGGCGCGACTATATTTTTGACAAGTATAACAGGCACACTTTTCATCAATGGGTCTTCCGTCACGCGTAAATTGCGCATGTTGAATATAGAGCCGCCCATGGGTAGTAAATAAAAGCCCGTGGCGAGCGGAGCGGGTTGGAACCACGCAATCAAACATGTCGATGCCGTGACCAATACATGTGATCAGATCCTCCGGCATCCCGACCCCCATCAAATATCGTGGTTTTTCGGAAGGGAGATAGGAGTTGGCTCGCTCGACAATTTCATAAGCAAGCTCCATCGGTTCTCCTACTGATAATCCTCCTAAAGCAAAACCATTAAAACTATCGATTTCTCGCAGTTTGGAAAAACATTCCTGGCGAAGGTCGGGAAAAACTCCCCCCTGGACAATCGCGAAGAGCAAATTGTCTGGATTTGTTTTGGCTTGGAGACACCGTTTGGCCCAGGCCACGGTCAGATCCAAGGATTTAGCGACCTGAGATTTTTCCACCGGGTAAGGGAGACACTCATCCAACACCATCATAATATCACTTCCCAAAGTTTCTTGGATTTGGATCGCCAGTTCCGGAGTCAGCAGATGAGAGCTCCCATCGAGGTGAGATTGGAATGTCACTCCTTCATTGGAAACTTTACACATCTTGGAGAGAGAAAAAACTTGATACCCACCACTATCGGTGAGAATCGGCCCGCTCCAATTCATAAAACGGTGGAGCCCTCCTAACTCACGAATCAGCTGATGCCCAGGCCGGAGATATAAATGATAGGTATTACCGAGGATGATTTGCGCCCCCATCCCCTTCAACTCATCGACTCGCATCCCCTTCACGGTCGCATGAGTACCAACCGGCATGAAGATAGGGGTTTCGATCATACCATGCGGAGTTTGGAGTAAACCTAATCGGGCTTGGGTGTTGGGATCTTTTTGGAGAAGTTGGAAAGTCACAGGCGAAGTCGACTAGCAACGGGATTGGGAAGATGCAACCTACCTTTTCTGAATGAGCATCACGGCAATCGAAGCAGAGATACACTTTGAAACATTTGCTTTCGATGAATTTTCAAACGCCCTGACGATTGGGTTCTGACCAGAGGATTTAACTGAATTTTTTCATCTGGATTAGAAAGAGTAAAAAATGGGTCACTCCAATTACGTTGCTGTTTTACTAATTGATAAGAAGTGCCACTTTGTTTAACGGTCCGAATCTCTGGGTGGAAATAATCGGGGGCTTCTATAGAGCCGCAACCATACAGCCCTTTCCATGACTGAACAGGATATTGCACCCCTTGGATATTGACCTTATTAGGGTTCTTTTGATCCCCTTCCATAATGTACCAAGCTGGTTGGTTATTTTTTCCCTGCTTCCTCAATTTTGTTGTAAGGTTAATTAATTCTTCTGTATCAGATTCGCTTCCCAGATCGTGTACCACAACGAGGTTAGCTTGAGCTAAATATTCCTCTCGACTGTATCCTTCACTTCGGCGGATGGCGACTGTCAGCGAAATAGGTTTATTTCGATAAGTAAAAGAAAAAGTAACTTCGTATTCTCCCTTCTTGGAAAAGGGAAATTTCTGATTGAGAAGATCCATCAGATTAATTTTGAGATTTTTATCATTCTTGATGAGTTTTTCTTTTTCGTAAATTCTTAGGTCGGTCTTAAGATTTTCAAACAACTCGGAAGAACCTTTGAGATAAGCTTCAATCCGTCCCACCGAATTTTGGTCGAGTTCCGTAAAAACCAAATTCGCTCGATCAATTACCTGTTGATCCATCAATTTTAAAGGAACCGCCAAGGGGGCCATGTGGCTTCCCGAAGCAGGATAGGTGAGATGAAAGGTTCTCTGTTTAGCTCGAACCAACTCGTCTTTTAATTTATCAGCAACCTCTAAGAATACCTTGGCCGACCGAAAATCATGAAGTTGATCAATATTTAAACGATAAACAATATCGAAAAAAGGATGCGGTGGATGAATTAAATCAAATCGTTTCAACAAAATGGGGATCGCAACTACTGGGCTATGAACAGCAGAACCCTGAGAACGCTGCTCATCGTGGCATTTTGCAGGCTCAAATTTGAATAGGGGGTGTGCCTTAAATTTGATCGGAGTTTTAGTAGTCGTGGTTTCAATATTCGAAAGCCCTTCCACGACAACATGCCCCGTACGAATAAGTTCTGCTAGCTTCTCAGATGACAGTTTGCTGGTATCAAATTTTTCGGATTGTTGGGGATTTTTACAACTAGCTGAATAGCTATCCGCGGCGATCTGCATCCCCTGTTTCGCTTGTTCTATTCCACACTCGGCCTTACCGACATACTCTGGAACCAAGTAAGGGCGGTTCTTTCCGGGGATACATGCAATGGGTTTTGGAAAAATTGGTATTACTGGTTTGACGTTAAGAAGATCATCGACTTTACTTTGTAAATCTTCATTACCATTGAGCAGATTAACATCGAAGATCTTAATTACTTTTATTTCATTCTCCCCAACAGGAATTGGCGGTGCCATAACCCCTCCTCTCTTAAGTATTTTTCCCCTGACTTTTCACCCTATCCCCCTTCGGCCTTATCCAAAGAGAGGAAATAAATAATCGATTATCTTATCGACTATTTTAAAAATTTGTTGCGAATTTTCTTCTCCCAACTTCATTTCCCAAACAGCAACTGATCAAGAATTTTTTGATTGGTGGTGGTCTTTTTTTGAGGCGTGGTGGTGTTGGTTTGTGGGGTAGTGGTGTTCGTACGTGTGGTCGTAGTGGTACGCGTCGGCGTCGTTGTGGTGGATGTAGTGCCGATTGGGTTTTTTTGGGGAGGAGGCTGCGTGGCCCTTAAAATTTGATTCAGTGGGTTTTTGGGGTCCCCCAGTGGTGTCTGATTGAGGGCAGATTCTACCATTTTATCTGGTTGGATCCCTTGCGTTAGAACATTTCTTAGAGTCGCCACCGCCGCCTTCGAGACTATTTTTTTAAGATAGTCATTGTTGACTTGAATTTTGGGATCTTCGACCGGTCCACTGATCGTGTAGGGAACCGACAATCCACCTTTCCCTTCTGTCATGGAATGGCGAAGAGCGGGATCGGTTATTAGTTGGGCGGTCACGCTTGGGTTGAGATTAAATACCCCTCCCCCTTGGATGGTTTTTTGTTGAATGACAGAGGCATTCCCACTCGAAGTGAAATGACTATTGGCCATCGAGTAAGGGGTGAGAGAAATATTTTTCCCTTGGATGCCAACGATCGCATCGATCTGGTTGATCTGTCTGCCGATCACGTTGGAACTGTTGGAAAGCATCCCCACATTAATCATCGGTCCAACCCCTGCTCCAGCGGCGAGGACTTCAGCAACTCGAACTTTATTTTTTAGATCGACATTAGGGATTGGAATTGGCCCCACAGAAATTTTTCCCCCACCAGAAATCGCATTGAGATTTTGGATATTAGGAGCAGATATCTGTAAATTTCCATTCAGTCGCGCCGGCTGATCTTTTTTCCCGGAAATTTCTGCAATACTCAGGGACTTCATCCCGATATTAAGTTTGGCCGAGGTAGTCGGACCAGGGATCGCTTGTCCCGATACATTCACATTTCCGCCAAAAATTCCAAAATGGGTATTTTGTAAATTAACCGGTTTGTCTTTCTTGGTCAGCTCAGCATGAAAGTTGGAAAGGTTTTTTCCGGAAACTTGTAAAGAAGGGGAATCAACGACGAGTCGGAGCAGAGGGGCAAAGGCGGTCCCTTTAACGGTTCCACTCATCGCCAAAGTTCCTGATGCCGGGATTTTCTGGTTTAACATCTTTCCTAATTTTTTAAGATCAATCTTGTTCGATTTAAAATGCAGATCGAGCATCACCTCATCACGTTTTGGTGAAGGGAGCAAAGTCTCTCCGCCAAATTGCATTCTGGCATCCCCCCAGTTGAACTCTCCATCCAGCATATGAAAACCAACAATCTGGTCGTCATACTGAAGTCGTGAAATTACCTCCATCGGCATCTTGCTGACTTGAGGGATATCGTAACTCAATTTAATTTTTGCCGGGGCCTGAGCTCGATCGAAACGGATTCGATCTGCCTCGATCGAGATATTTTTGAGTTCGGTCTTTTCTGCGCTGCCAGCACGTGTCGTCGTAAACTGCGCTTTTTCAATCTTTAATTTATTAACCGCCACCCGCTTCCACCAAAGTTGATCGACCGAGGAAAGACGTTTGTCCGATTCACCGGCAAGAATCGGGGCAAAAATCTTTTGCATGTTACTCTTGCCATCTTTACCGTAGCGAAAATGGACCTCGGGGCGAACAACTGTTAACGCCCCTTCAAATTTCTTTTGGACGAGGGGAATGAGATTAAAACGAAGCTTCGCCTCTTCGATGGAAGTCGATGGTGTCGTTTCTTGTGGGGCAAACAGTTGGATATTTTTAAGATCAAGCCCAAAGGGGAATAAATGCACCTTGGCTTTTTCGATTTTGAGCTCTCCATCAATTTGACTTCTCAGTGCGGAGATGAGGGGGGCTTGGATATTTTTTAAATAATAGGAGACATAAAAACCAAATGCTGTGGCGCCAATGCAAAAAACGGCGAGAAAAATCAAAAGAACTTTAGTGAGTTTTCCTTGGGAATTCATAGCGTAACCCCTTTTTAAAAATGGACCCGATCTTTCATCCAAAAGGAAAAATAAATCAAAGGGATTGATGCAACGAAGTTAAATTACCAAATTGTCTTGACCCTGTACTTTTTGAAAATTGGATCAGGAGAAATAATAGACATCCCTTCTGTCTTTGCTTGAGAGACGAGTAACCGGTCAAATGGATCTTTATGGTGACTTGGAAGCTCAGCAACAGCTAAGGCGTGCCCTTGCAAAATAGGAATTTGCTGAAGTCCCATTTTTATAACAATATCCGGAAGCCATTGTTGCGGAGGGTTTTCTAACTCTAATTTACCAATAGAATATTTAATCGCTATTTCCCAAGCCGACACCACACTAAAGAAAAGCTCGTTCTTTTCATCTTCTAAAACTTTGAGCCCTCGTTTGGTAATTTTAGATTCTTCTCCAAAGATCATCCACAAAAAAACCGCAGTATCCAAAATCACTTTCATAAGCCAAATCCGGGCAGGTCTTTATCCGTGAGACGGTCAAAAAAGGATGCAGTCACTTTCCCTTTACCTTTGGCTAGTCCAAAGAGATGTTTTCTCGAACGATGTTCTTTAGGCAAAGGGGTAATCAACGCTACCGGGACATCGTTTTTACACAAGGTAATGACTTCTCCCGATTGCACTTGGAGGATATATTTGGAAAGATGAGTTTTAGCTTCATGGATATTTAGCTTAGTCATACTGATAAACTAACCTAGAAGGATATAAAGTCAATAAGGAAATATTTCTTATAATTCATGAAACTTTTCCGTCACCTTCATTAAAGTATCCTTATTTTTCTCCCACTGAGATGGAACCGTCCAAGCCAAGATCTGGTAAAAGTTATTTAAAGCTTCAACCGTGGTGTGAAGATAAATGATTTTAATATGATCAACCGTGGCGCGGATTTCAAATTGAAGGGCGGGCTTTCCATCAATCGTCAGCCGTTTCTCCTCCGATATCGCAGGTGACTTCACACCGGCCAATAAACTATTGCGCGTGATTTCCGAATGTTGATCGACTGTCATCCCCTCTTCAAGATCTTGCTTTCCCTCCCCTAACACAATCACAAACATCTGACTTGATCGGTGCCCTGCCTGCAAGTCAGCGTTATCATTAAGCCCTTTCTCGTCACTCCAGCCTCCAGGAACTAAAACCTGAAAAGTCCCATCGGTGCTTTTGATGACTTTGGGTTCTTTCGATTTTGCTTTGCAACCGATGAAAATTGAAAAAACAATCATCAGCACAAATATTTTTTTTGCTCTCATGTCTGTCTCCATTAAAAAAAATGAGCATTCTTAAATTGCACCTACCTTTCAACAAAAGTATAAACATGTCATGAAAAAACTTTTGCTCACTTTCCTATTACTGGTTTACTCTCAACCGATCATGTCTCAAGAATCATTTCTCAAAGGTAAATATATCGACCTAACTCACCCTTTTGATGAATCGACGATCTATTGGCCCACGGAACAAGATTTTAAATTAGAGAAGGAATTTAGTGGGTTCACCGAAAAAAATTATTACTACTCCGCCAATCGTTTTTGCACTCCCGAGCATGGCGGCACCCACATCGACGCCCCCATCCATTTTAGTAAGAAGGGACAAACCGTTGATCAGATCCCCCTGGATCAGTTGATCGGAACAGGAGTGCTTATCGATGTCTTAAAAAAATGTGAAAAAGATCCGGATTATCAAGTCAGTGTCCAAGATTTTGAAGCTTGGGAAAGCCAGCACGGCCCCATTCCTCCACACGCGATTATCTTACTTCGCACTGGCTATTCTAAATATTGGCCCGATCGAAAAAAGTATTTAGGAACAGACGAACGTGGAAAAGCGGCTATCGCTAAACTTCATTTTCCGGGGCTCGCTTCTGAAGCAGCAAAGTGGTTAATGGAGAAACGATCCATTAAAGCGGTCGGTTTAGACACTGCGAGCATTGATTACGGTCAGTCGACCCTGTTTGAAACTCACCGAACTCTTTTTGAGAAAAATATCCCTGCCTTTGAAAATCTAGCGAGTTTGGAAAAACTCCCAACAAAAGGATTTAATGTGATTGCCTTGCCGATGAAGATCAAGGGAGGAAGCGGTGGCCCACTGCGCATCATTGCGATAATCCCCTAAATTCATTGCCTTAAATTTATACCATGTGAAAATGTCGCAAAAGCACCGTATAAAATTCCTCAATATCTTTTAGGTCTTTTTTTAGAATGGCTTTAAGAATCTCAGGATCAATCGCGGCATAATCATGAACCGCGATATTTCGAAACCCAACCATGTTTTTTAATCGCCCTGCCAAATCTTTTTTGATGATTTTTTTGTTTTCTAAAATCGAAAAGTTTTCTCCCAACTCACTGGGCAATCCATACCCTTCGTCGGCAATAACATGAGCAGCCAGATCAATTGTGGATTGGATTGCGCGTTGCAAATTAAGCACAAAAACATCTTGTGTATCTAAATCAGAAAGCGAATCCGGCTTCCCTTGAGTTTTTTCTTGTATTCGTTGAAGGCATCTGAATCTGTTTGATTTTCTCTAGCAGGACATCCTTATCCACCATAGACACGTCCCTTTAAAATGGCTTTTTCAATCGGAGCCCTAACTTTCTTGATATCGTCATATTCAAACATCGATTTTACGAAAAAGTTACTCGAATCACGATAACTTTTATCGAATATTTTTTTTCCATATTGAAAGATCTGATGTTTCAATATCGGGTTTGCTTGATTCATGACGACAAGATCCACGTTGCGATGAAGCTTTTCTGATAATTTTTGCTTGAGGGTCATCAGGGTACGAAAATCTGGCACGGAATCAGGCTTAAAATGAATAGCAATGTCGACATCGCTTGAAGCTGTTGCAAGTTTCTTCGCCTGCGAACCAAACAGGTAAGCAGAAATAACCCCTTTTACCCCATTAAAATAAGCATGAATTGATTTTTCCAGATTCGAAGACATGGACCAAGTCTACGTGGATTTGAGAAAAAATCAAAGCCAACTTTGATTTTTTTTAATTTACCATTGGATCTCTTCCAAAGTCTTCACCAACTCCTCATGCTTTCTCCCATTACTCGCCAAGGTTTTAGCGTGATGTGAATAGGGAGACTGAAGGGAATACTGTAATGGTTGTCCATCCATTCGAGAAAAAACCCCTCCCGCCTCCTCCAAAATAATCTGCGGCGCACAGGTATCCCAAAAATTCACCTCATGATGGTTGATGTAAACATCGGCAAGTTGCCTCACTAAATATCCCACTTTGATTCCCACACTGTTGATCGGTGGTAAAAATTGAGAAGGAATTTCTTTTTTAATTTTTTTCATCATCTCTTTAGGAAAACCGGTGGAAGTGATCACAGGCATTTGGGCGAATTCAGAACGATTGGAAACCTGAAGCTTAGTACGCGTTCCTTGAAGTGTGTGAAACGCCCCCTCCCCTCGAATCGCTTCGTAGATATGTCCTTCGATGGGGTCTATCACCACTCCCAAATGGGGAATCTTATTTTTCAGCAACCCCACCATCACAGAAAATCCTGGAATCCCTTTCGCAAACGCCTTCGTCCCATCGAGCGGATCGATCAGCCAAGTGTATTCGGAGCTTGGATCTCCCACGATGCCGTTTTCTTCCGTGAGGACGGCGTGATCAGGGAAATGCGAAGCTAAACCTTCTCGAATAATTTTGTCGGAACGGAGGTCTGCCTCGGTCACCAAAGATTGATCTTCTTTGCGATGAGAGGAGATCGGCTGATGGAGTAAGGATAGAATTTCTTGTGAGGCAGTTTGAGCGAGTTGGAGGGCGACTGAGAGGAAGCCTTGATCCGAGGAACTTTTACTCACACTTCATCCTTGCTGACATTGTTGGTGTTGTGAATTCCGCATTCCTTATCATGCCCTTCCAGCGCATTAAACCAGCGCCATCGTCCCGCCCGGCGTGGCTCATGAGGGCCGATCGGAGTGGTGCAAAGGATACAGCCTAGCGATTCGTAGCGCCAACCATCTCGTTCATAATTGAGCAATTTATGGACCGGCACCTGATGCTCTTCACAATATTTGCGTAATTTCTCTTCCGTCCAATCGACGAGTGGCGCCACTTTGAGGAGAGGCTTTTGATCGGTTCGAGTCATCAAATTAAAGCGTGGGGTTGTCGATCGTCCTTTACTTTGATCGGCGCGAAGGCCGGTCAGCCAGACATCGAGAGTCGCGAGAACTTTTTCATTCGGTTCGACCTTGCGCAATTGGCAGCAGTACTCTTGTTTTTCTTTGCTATCGAAAAAGAGATACTCCCCATGCTCTCGGATCATTTGGTTGAGTTTGACCGGGTCGGGTTGAATCTTTTCAACTTTAATTCCGTATTTTTTCTCAACCTGATCGAACAATTCATAGGTTTCGGGAAACAGGCGGAGGGTATCGATCGTAAAAACTCGCGGCTTCACTCCCGCACGCGCCGCCATGTCGACCATGACCGTACCAGTCAATTGGCCACTGGTACCAATTGCGGCGCGGGATCCAAAACGTTCAAAGAGAACTCGAATCAATTCTTGAGGATCTTGAATCGATTCCAACTCCGCAATCAGATTTTGGTCAACATTCGGCATTATTTAATAATACCCTTTTCTTCTAATACATTCAAAACCCTGCGGGTCGATTCTTCTAAAGATTCGATTCCACATTTTAACACTATTTCCGGCTTTTCTGGCGCTTCATACGGGGCAGAAATACCGGTAAATTCGGGAATTTCCCCGGCTCGTGCCTTTTTATAGAGTCCCTTGGGATCTCTTGTTTCACAGATCTCGATCGGCACATCACAAAAAACTTCAAAAAATTGCCCTTCGGGCACCAGCTTTCTCGCCAGATCTCGGTCCGCTTTATAAGGGGAAATAAAAGCAGTGAGAGTGATGACATTTGCTTCGCAAAAAAGTTTGGCTACTTCACCGATACGACGGATATTTTCTTTTCGATCATCCGGAGAAAAACCGAGATTGGAATTGAGGCCATGGCGAATATTATCACCATCGAGTACGTAAGAGCTCATCCCATTTTCAATCAATGCATGTTCTACTTCACGAGCGATCGTCGATTTGCCGGAACCTGAGAGTCCCGTAAACCAAATCACAGCCCCTTTTTGTTTTAAAAATTTTTCACGGTCTTCAACGGTCAGTTTGCCGTGATGCCAAAAAATATTTTTGCTTTTAGGTTGAGTTGTCATTAGAAAATTCTCCTATTTTAGATTGTAAAGGAGGACTTAGAGAAACTTGCGGCAAGGGTCAATCAAAACTACTTTGAATGTGTGGAGTCCGGATAATATTGTTGAAGAATCGCTCTCATGGCCTGATTGGTCTCGGATCCATCCGCCTCGGCCCCTCGGATTCCGTCAATAAATGGCTTTAAATTGATCGATTTGCGATCTTGAGACAAGGAGTAAATCTCGCTCGCAAGATTATGAATGCTATAGACTTTATAAATGGGTTCCGCCTCGGTAAAAAGAATTCCTCGAATAAATGGCTGAAAATTAAATGTGGCTTGTTGAGCAAGCTCCGAAGAGTAAGCCTCCCTCGCTAATTCTTTAATCCAATAAGCCTTCACAAAAACTGGCCCTGCGGTCTGGCGAAGCGCATAAACAAACGGTTCAAAATTAAAATCAGCTTTCGAATCGGCCTGACTATAAGCCTGAAGGGCGAGATTCACTACTCCGCTATCAAAACGCACCCCCTCCATGTGGCAAGAGATTAAACCATAAATCATCACATACCAATCGAGACTTGAGCGCAGATTGGGATTGCTATGAATATTTAAAGCTAAAAACTTAATCGCTCTAAATCTTTCGTACAAAGAAACTTTGGAAGAGGTAATCCCCTCAATCAAGGAACGATAATTTTCCTCAGGAAATTTCTGAGCGAGCACAAGCAATGCCTGATCTTTAAAGATTTCCGATTTCTCAGAAGCTAGAGTGAGCTCAATCGTACTTCGCAATTTTTGTGAAAGGATAGAATGTCCGAAGGCCCCTTCCAATTTTTCAATTAAAACTGCAGGATCACTGTGCTCTCGTAATTCCGATAAAAAAATCGGTTGGAAATCTTTAATATCGGCTCGATTGCGGACGCTTCCGTTTTTAATCGCTGTCCCTAATAAAGGAAGTCCCAATAGCATCAATAAACCCAACGTAGGATCACCATTTCCAGAGGCCCCCGAAGAGGCGAAGGCCGCAACCCCCAAAGCGAATAATGTTGCGGGAGAAAGTTTGGCCCAAATTAATTTTTTTGGCTTTGAAATAGTTGGCGTCGAAGAAGAACCCATCATAGTTGCATCAAACTTGTGAATGGGAGCGATCTCTAACATGCGCAAGTAAAATCCAGTCTTGATCCCCCAACTTACTTGAAGCTTAGCCACCCCTCTTCCTGCCAACCAGCTTCCTGCTTTCCCTCCTAATCCCAAAGCAACGAGCGAGTTAGCCGTGCCTAACAAGGTGGTCAGTGTACTGACCTCCGGGCGAAATTGAACGATCTGCTCTAACTTATGGGTAGCTGCCATCCCTACAAACATCGAAGCCTGCGGGATCGCTGCTTGAGTCACCCTTTGCCATTGAGTAAGTTTTGTTGGGATACCTAAACGATTGAACTGATGGATCGAAAGGAACAGTTGATTCCCTCCATAGTTCATCATCTTGAGAACTCCTAAATTGGAAGTAAAACTGATCGATTCTTTGACAAGCTGATGAAAGTGAGTCGGAAGAGACTCCCCGCTCCATTTTCTTATTCCTAGATTGGCCGCAATAAAGGCGGGAGACTCTGCAGCCAAAGAGATTCCACCTGCCAAAAACCTTCCACTCACCGGCCCGGTGAAAAATGCCGGCAACCATTTTGCGAACCCTTGCTGCAAGGCAATTTTCTCCAAGGCATAAACCCCCACTTTTCTTCCGAAAAGGGCAGCGATGGTCATCGGCAAAACGAGCTGTGGTCCTAAACTATTGGGGAAAAATCTCGTCGTGAAATGTTCAGCCTGATCTCCCCATGCCCCATAACCATGTATAAGGTTGAGCCCACTCTGGGATTTTTTCCTCAAACTTTCCGCAGTCTCAGGGGAGTTCGTAAAATTTAAAACAACCGCGGCATTTTCTTGCTTCCCCTCTTTTAACTGCTCCATCCCAAAGGCAAACAATCTCTCTCGCAACCATCGAGGTTGGCTTTCTTGAGAATAGGAGATCAATCTTTCTAAATCGTTGGAAGAGAGTTTTGAGAACAGCTGTTTTTTATGATCCGAGGAAAGCAACAGAATCGCTTCGCGAACATTCGAAGCTTGACCCGTACTGAGGAGTTTTTGCAACGCTCCTGCCGTCAAATTTCCCACGGAAGAAGGAAAAGCAATTTGATCGATGGTTTGAATGATGGAAGATGATGATGAACCGGAGAATAACTCTAGTCGGGGATTTGCGGGGGATGACACTCGATACTTTTGTAACTTAACCAACATGATGCAGAGCGTCATGTGTGAAAATGACCGGAAGGTCAATACCGATCTTATCTTTTAGACTTCTTCAGCGGGCCACCAAATACCTGGGTACAAAAAATTCGTTCCCCATCGCTTGAACAGCCGACTCCCAAGTACTGGAAATCTTTAGAAAGAATATTCTTACGATGCGAACTTGAATGCATCCAATCATTCATCATGAGATCCCCGATCGCCGCTGGATCAATTAATCCTTGCCCACTGCTGATCGTGTGGAGATTCTCCCCCACACTGCGGCGCATGTCGGGCTGGTATTTGGCCACTCGATCTAAAACCGATTTCCCTTCGGGGCTAAAATGAGAAAGATAATTTCGCTTCATCATATCTTGAGAATGTTCTCGAGCCGCCTTCTGCAGAAGATCTTCTTCTTTTAATAGAATTCGCCCCTTCTTTTCTCGTTCTTGATTGGTCCTTTGAAGAATAACCTCTTCAACTTTTTGCGATAATTGTTGGTTGGAGAGCTTAGGGCCTCGATCACTTTGCTGCAGATGAAATGGGATGGTGGGGCCTTCTTGGGCTTGGAGATTGGTTGGCAGTAAAAGGAAAAAAGAAATGAGAAAATATTTTTTATTTAGCATATCTGAAACCTAACGGAATAAAGAAGAATGCAGTTTTAAAACTTTAATCCAAGGGAAGTCCCCAAGATATGGTTCTGAAACCATCCTGCCCCGTCTAGATTTTTGTCCGAGCGAAGCCGGTAAAAGAGATCGAAGGTGATATGGTCCCTATAAAACCCAAAACTGTTCCCGACATCAAACCGATTTTGATTATACCAATCATTTTGGGGTTCAACGAAAAATTCATTGGAGACGAACGGGGTAAACGAGACAGGAGAAGTTTTAAAGGGATGAGAAATTTTTATCCTTGGCCGATAACGAAAGCGAAATTCATCCGGGAAGAATCTAAATTCGAAACGCTGTCGGTTGTTAATTATGATTGGTCCTAGAGCATTATTGAATTCTGCGCTGGGGAATATCCGGTTTTCACCATCCCGATCTTGAATTTTTTCATAGCGATAAAAGAACCCGGTTTTGAACCATTTCAACCATTTATAATCAAACCCGATGGTGGTATTAAACAGGAAATAATCAGTTCCGTTATTTGCGAAACGATTTTCCGTTGCCCAATGGAGGGTCCAGGGGCTTTTACCAAACGGATGAGCATATTTAAGTTCGGTCCAAAGTTGAAAATCTTTGGTGTAAGCAGGACGAGCAAGAAGACCAGTCCAAAAAACAACGATCAGAATGATCAAGAAAAATAGTTTTTTCATAATCTTTAATTGCTCTCTTTATCTTAGATAGATACCATTCTTTCGACGATTGGGGGATTTTAGCGTTAAATAAAAAGCGAGGTTCTTTTGAAAAAGTTTCTCAAACAATCCTTTATGGCTGGGCTTTTTACCCTACTGCCCATTGCTGGAACAATTTGGTTGCTGAGACTCATTATTTACACGGCCGAAGATTTTGCCCGCTCCTTTATCCCTAGACATTTTCACCCTGAAAACTTCTTTGGTAAAGATATTCCTGGAATGGGGCTATTAGTAGCTTTTATTCTGATTTTCATTACTGGCATATTGACGAGACTCTACATCGGCAAAAAAATCTTATCGATATGGGACAAAATTTTTCACCGAATTCCATTTGGAAAAGGGATTTATAAAGCGATTAAACAATTTTTAGTTACCGTTAGCGGAGAAGGAAAAAAATCGTTTAGAAGAGTGGTTTTGGTCCCTTTTCCTGAAAAAGGAACATTTGCACTGGGGTTTTATACGGGGGATCCCTCGGGTGAAGTCCAGCAAAAGACCCTAGATGACATGGTTTATGTCTTTATGCCCACCACCCCTAACCCCACGACCGGTTTTCTATTAGCGGTACCAAGAAATGGTATCATTCCACTCGATATGCCCATAGAAGAAGCTTTTAAATTGATCGTCAGTGGGGGAGTTGTTTCAAACTCATCACTTGAAAATTGGCAACCCGCTCAAAATAACATTATAATGTAGGCGTGACGAAAGGAATCATCAAACAATTTCAGAAACAATATCTCAACTTTTTCAAAAGAGTTAAAACTCTTCAAGGAAAAATCAGTCCCGATAAAATTCATGATTTAAGAGTATTGTCCCGTCGTCTTCGTGCTAGCATTTCTTTTCTTCAAATAATCCAAACTCATCCAAAGAAGTTGAAATCACTTCGATCAAAAATAAAAAAAATCACACGAGATTTAAGCTCCATCCGCAGTCATGATGTGAATGAAGAAGTTTTTCGTCAACGGTTGCCACCACGACACTCAGCGGAGAGAAAGTACTTAAAAGGAATGTTTTCTTTTTTTGAAAAAGAGAGAAAGTATCTAGAAAAAAAATCATTCAAGAAAATTAGTAAAATTAGCCTCCCTGAAAAGATTTCAACCCTGCAAAATAAAAAATTGTCTAAAAATAAGCTTGAGGCTTATTTTTCTGATTTAGAATTGCAAATGAAAAAAGCCAAAAGGGATGCGCAACAATCTTGGAACCTCTACCGAAAAAATGAAAACCTCAACGCCCTTCACCCTTTCCGAATTAGTCTAAAAAAATATCGCTATTTGGTCGAAATCAAATATCTTGATGAAAAAAAGCAAAAAGAAACCATTTTAAAACCATTCAAAAAGCTACAAGATCAGATGGGGGGCATTCACGATCTCGATGTCTTGCACCAATATCTTTCAAATAAAACGATCTCGAAAGAATTTTCCAAACCTATCGCAAAGCAAGTTTACCAAGGGTTTTTGATGAAACTTAAAAATGAGATCCAACGACGACTGAAAAATTTCCGTCCACAGAATCAGCCCCAGATTCAAAAAATTTTGGAGAAGTCGCTGTGAAAATCGCCGTGATCGACATCGGAACTAATTCGATCCACATGCTCATGGGGGAGATCCATCCTAACTTCACGTTTGAGGTCATCGGTCGGGAAAAAGAGATGACCCGCTTGGGGGATGGGACGATGGCAAAGAAACGCTTAAGCCCCGTGGTGATGAACCGCGGGCTGGAGACGATTAAAAAATTTCACCGACTCGCGCAAAGTAAAGGGATTCAAAAGATTATCGCCGTCGCTACTTCAGCCGTCCGTGAGGCGGAGAACGGAGGAGATCTCGTCCGTCAAGTCTTGCAAGAAACCTCGATTCGGATTCGAGTCATCACCGGTGAAGAGGAAGGAAGATTGATCTATCTTGGAGTCAAACACTCCATGGAACTACCAGAAGGAAATACTCTCATTATCGACATTGGTGGAGGGAGTATTGAAGTCATGGTGGTCAATGCGGAACGAATCTTATTTTTGAAAAGTCTAAAGTTAGGGGCGGCTCGACTCCATCAACTCTTTTTAAAGAACCATCATAAGAAAAGGATGAAAAAACTAGAAAAACATATTCAAAAAAGTCTCGAAGAGATTTTAGTCCCTATCCAAACCCTTGGTTTTTCACAAACGATCGGCACTTCAGGAACGATTAACAATCTCGCGACGATGTCGTTTTTCCAAAGTCGAAGAAATTCGGAGGAGTCCCCCCCTCGCGATCGAACTTTAAAATATGAAGATTTAAAAACGCTTTATCAAACTTTAATGGAATCAACCCCTGAAAGCCGCGCCAAAATGAAAGGGCTTGATCCGCTCCGCCAAGATTTGATCTCGAGTGGTGCCGCGGTCGCCTATCAATTGATGAAACAATTAGAGATTAAATCAATCACCTTTTGCGACAAGGCGATTCGAGAAGGGATGATTTATGACTACATCACACGAAATCGTTTTCGGTTGAAAGCAGAAGAGTCAAT
Source organism: bacterium (assembly GCA_041746775.1). GTDB lineage: Bacteria > UBA10199 > UBA10199 > DSSB01 > DSSB01 > JBGTGJ01. Next base: position 4,501 of record JBGTGJ010000069.1, on the reverse strand, counting down.
CCCGGATGTGCGATTGCGAAACGCCCTCCGGCTCGCTGCCAAATGTAATTATGAAAAGAGCCATGCTGAACAGATCGCCCGCTTGGCAATGCAGATTTTTGATCAGACCATTCAACTTCACCAGCTAGGCATTACCGACCGCGACTTGCTAAAATTTTCCGCACTACTCCACGACATCGGCTATCACATCAGCTTCGATCGACATCATCAGCACGCCTTCTACCTGATCAAACATTCCAACATGAACGGATTTTCCGAAGAAGAAATTGAAATCCTGGCCCACACCGCCCGCTACCACCGACGCTCCACGCCAAAGGAAACCCATCTGGATTTCCAGTCTCTGCCCAAAAATAACAAGAAGAGGATCAGTTGGTTGTCCGCCATATTAAGGATCGCGGATGCGCTCGACCGATCCCATTTTTCAGTCGTTGAAAAAGTGAAAGTAAAAATTAACAAAAAGTCTGTAAGCTTTTTACTTGATGCGAAAAATGATGCGGAGTACGAGCTGTGGGACGTCAAACAAAGGTGCAGTTTCTTTCAAAAACTTTCCAAGCGGGTCTGTCAGTTCAAACTCAAATCGCAACCCCCGCACTTGAGAAAAAGCTCTGCTAAGAGGTAAAATAAATTATGCTTTTCCAAGAAAACCACCATTTCCCCGGTAAATTGATCATCGTCGAAGGGATCGACGGATCCGGCAAATCGACCCAACTTAAACTTCTGAATAGCTGGCTAGAATCTCAAGGATATCCAGTATTTATGACGGAGTGGAACAGCTCCCAAGTAATCAAAAAAACCACCAAAGAGGGAAAAAAGAAAAAGTCCCTTACCCCCACCACTTTCAGTCTATTGCACGCCACCGACTTTGCCGACCGCCTATATTATCAGATCCTCCCCCCCATTAAGGCAGGAATGATTGTACTAGCCGACCGTTATGTCTTTACCGCCTTTGCTCGTGATGCAGTAAGAGGGGTCCATCCTAACTGGGTTCGCAAGGTCTATAACTTTGCGATCAAGCCGGACGCTTCGTTCTATTTTAAAACACCGCTACAAACCGCCATGGAACGGATTCTCTCCGGCCGCCCCAAACTAAAATTTTATGAAGCCGGCATGGATCTCAATATGTCCGACTCCATCGAAGAGTCGTTCAAGCTGTTTCAGGGGATGATTCTGAAAGAATACGATCATATCGTCGAAGAGTTTGGACTTTCCGTCATTGATGCAACTTTGGATATTGAAGAACAGCAAAAGATTGTTCGCGAACATGTCTTAAAACAACTGGAAGGTTTCACGACCCAAAGGAGAAATTATGCCAAAAGAGACAAAGTTTTTTGGCGAAGGTTTGCCTTATCTGAACACCAACGACCTTAAGGGGAAGTTGATCGCGATTGAAGGAACGGATGGAGTCGGTCGTTCAACGCAGATGGATCTGTTGGAGCGATGGCTGCAGGTACAAGGTTATGGAGTACTCGTTACCGGATGGACACGGAGTAACCTGATGGGGGCGGCGATCGAGATGGCGAAGAATGGAAACATGATCGACCGGATGACGATGAGCCTTCTCTATGCGACTGATTTTGCCGATCGTTTGGAAAACCAGATTATCCCCGCCCTTCGCTCTGGCTTTGTCGTCCTTTCAGATCGATACGTCTACACTGCCTTTGCTCGAGATTCCGCCCGCGATCCGAGTATGAAATGGGTTAAAGATCTTTTTGGGTTTGCCCCTATCCCTGATTTAGTTTGTTATCTGCGGATTGATGTCGAAAATCTGATTCCACGAGTCATTGAATCGGGGGGAATGAATTATTGGGAATCCGGAATGGACTTGCATCTGACCAATAATATTTTTGACTCTTTCAAAAAATACCAAAAGAATCTCATCGATGCTTATGACAAATTGGCGGAGGAATATCGGTTTGAAGTCATTGATGCCAGAAAGAGTGTCGATCAAATTCAGCAGGACTTAAGAGAGAAAATCCAAAACGTCCTAAAGCCGGAAAAGAAAGAATTGGTGGTTACCAAAGCCATTCCCGAGGAAAAGTTGGAGGGGGCCAAGGTTGTTTCACTCCAGGAGCGGAAAGAGGCATTGTAAAAACGGTAGGGGCGAAGCCCTGCTTCGCCCTATTTCCCCGATTTCTTCCCCGTCATCAGACGCAATACCTTCGGCGGAGCAAGAAAGATTAATTCAGAATCCCATCGTGGCAATTTCAACTCCACTCTCAACTGACAAAGCGCCCCCTTCTTCATCTCGACGGAACTACTAGCCCCCCCTCCTAATAACTCATGAATCCACTGACTCATCGTCGGCTCATGCCCGACGAGCAGGAAACTTTCCTCTTTTCTGGTTTGGAGCATCTTTAAAAACTCTTGTAGCGATTTTCCCGGAAGTAATCCTTCTTGAATCTCCAGCTCTTTTTTTGGATGCAAAACTTTTCGAACCATCTCCGCCGTCTGCTTCGCTCGCACCAACGGGGAACTCATCAAGACATCAAACGATAACTCCAACCGCTTCATCCCTTCCGCCGCACGCTGCATCTTTTCCTTCCCCTCTTCAGTCAGCGGGCGCTCATCCTCGGAAAACCCTTTGGTCCCATGATCAAAGGCAATTCCGTGGCGGAGAAAATATAGGTCAATGGAGGTAGTCATTCCAAGAATGTTAGCAGAATCATTTCAGAAGGAGCAAATTAAGAATTATTTTTATGTCATCGACAAACTACATCCACCCGAAGGAACACTATCTGCAGGAGATGGAGTCTCTGCCGGATCTGGTGCCGGATTTTCTTCAGGTGGAGGCTTGATCGCCGGCGGAGAATTATTCGCTGGGGGTGGCAAACTCGGAGGTGTTTGATTGTCATCATCCTCTTCATCTTCAGGATGATAATAACGTTCTAGTATATCCCCTAACCGACTCTTAACGAAATCATTCAGTTCCCATTGTGAAATCGGAAGGAGTGAGAAAGGGGGTTGACGTGGAGAATTCTCACCAGCCAATACCGTAACATCCTTAAAGTAACTCTCCTTTCCGAGCGGCATCAAATCTTTTCCATTCTCATCACAAATCGCCTGGTCGGGATGCTGCACTAAAATCGATAAGCCGTGAATTTGATGTTTTGCCGCAAAACCATCTTAGATCATGATCGCACATGGGTTAGGGTCTGTGGTAATTTCCTGCTCATCCAATTCAATATCAAGTCGGTCGGAGGTTCCACCTGGTCCATATCCACTGATATATGTTCCAGTTAAAAACTCTTGGTCAGGCTCTGGGTTACGATCGCGGGGATGCTTTTTTAGAATAAGTGGTTTTTGCAGCAGAATCTTTTCATGACGATAGAGAAAATAGATCAGAAAAGAACACTGTTTCGGACGATTGGCATTATAAAGTTCAAGACGTTGGCGCAACGTATCCGGGTTAGGCTTTCCTTCCGAATCCAGATCTTCGGAAGAAGCAACATCACACCACTCTTCCGTCACTCCATCTCCTGGAAGTGGAGAAAGGTTTTCTTCTTCCGAAAATATTGTTTTCGAGAACAAAACAAATAACAAAATGAAAGTAATTCTCTTCAGCATATATTCCTTAAAAAAACATTCGGGCCCCTGCAAAGATATCCAATGCCCAATACGGCTTTTCAAAAAGCACAATCGGTCGAATCTCAGTAGTAAGATAAATTTTTTGAGACAAGGGGAGAGAAAAATAAACCGGTGATCGAACGAACGGTTCGAGCCCATTGTTCCCTCTGGTATTTGCACGAAACAAGAGCTCCATTCCACCACCGACATATTTAGCGGAGGCTTTCGTGAAGGCCCAAGAAATTCTTGGTCCTCCGACCATAAAAAAATTAAAAAAAGACTCTTCACTCTCTATCACATACTGACTCGGCCCCAGATCAGGGGTTGGAATTGGCTGCTTTTTGCAAAACTTATCTCCCGGAACGCATTTCCCCTTTTTTGGATCGGTTGGGTAATTATCTTCGGTACGATTCGCGATCATTCTCATCTTTTGCGCAATGTGTTCAAACCCCAGCGCAAACCGCACCCCAATCTCTATGGGAGCTTTCTCAAAAGGCTGGTAGAGCAGATTGAACCACTGCAAAAATTGATACTGATGCAGCCGCTGCCGAATCGCTGACCCATCCGTAATATCGGTATAAGTCACCCCACGATACTTGCTTTGCCGAAACGCGGAGGAACCGCTGGCCAGTAAATCGTCACGACTGAGTGACTGAGTTTCACTGGGATCAAATTTAAAACGGAGGTTCAACTCGGAGGCAAAGGTGAGAGTAGTTTTTTTCCCAAGCTTGACGGAGGGGCTCGACAACACCTGCATCCCATGGCCGTTTTGCCCGGCGAAAAGCGCTTGATAAGTCAATCTGATCGGCCAATTGGGCTTACTTTCCGGCACTGGCGGCGGAACAACAACAGGAGGATTTATAGCATTCCCGGTGGCGGGAATAGGGGGAGTCATACAAGATCCTTGTTTTTTCTTTACATCGATCTTGAGAGAAAA
>JBGTGJ010000068.1:0-3417 GCA_041746775.1 bacterium | reverse complement strand
GCCGACCCCGGCATCGATTTCATCAAAGATCAAAGTGCCGAGCTGTTCGGAGGAATAAAGAATCTCACAAAAGGCCAAAAAGAGGCGACTAAGTTCTCCTCCTGAAATAATTTCATCAAAGGGGCGCATCGCTTCGCCAGGATTGAAGGAGATCAGAAGAGATAAACGGTCTCCACCTTGTGGACGGAAATTTTCTAGCTCAGGAATTTTCTCCAGCTGAAAATCGATCTGGGCCATTGGCAAGGCAAGCTCAGTCAGTGACTTCAAAAGTTTTTTCTGCAGCTGTTTTAAAATATTAACCCGCTTTTGATGCAGATCTTCCGCCAATGCTCTCAGTTGAATTTGAAACTTCTCTACCTCTTGTCGATTTTTTTCTAACAGTTGATCAAAGTTTTAAATCTCTCCAACTTTAAGCTGAAGTTCTTCAAGTAGGTTCACCAATCCGGACTCATCGGTTCGGTATTTTCGCTTTAACTCGGAGATGAGTGCCAATCGCTCTTCAATCTGTTCCAACTCTTCTGGATTTCCTTCTAGCTTTTGTTGGTAAGCGATTACTTCTCGGCTAATTTCATCCAATGATTGTGATGTTTCCTGCAATTTTAAAAAAATAGGATGGAAAGAATGATCCCAATGGGCGGTTTTCTCAGCGGTATGAAGTAATTTTCCTAATTGATTGGAAATCGACTGATCTGATTCACTGAGAGTTTCAGAAATTTCATAACTGGCAGTGGTAATCGCGACTCGATTTTTTAATCTTTGTTTGACCTCTTCTAATTCTTCTTCTTCTCCTATTCGGAGATTAGCTCGATTTAATTCTTCAAATTGATAACGCAGAAATTCTTCTTGTTGTCGTGTGTTTTGAACTCGGGTGGTAAGCTCTAAAAGAGTTCGCGACGCCTCGCGAAAAAGCTGAAAAGATTCTTGATAGCTCTCTCTCAACTTTTTAAGCCCGCCATATTGATCGATTTGATCAAGCAAAAACTCCTCTTCAAAAAGCTGTTGCGAGGCGTGTTGTCTTACGAGGTGAATGGTGGCTAGCGTAAAACTCTGGAGAGATTTGAGCGTCACCGGTTCATCATTAATATGGGCGCGAGATTTTCCAGAAAGATGGAGAGAACGGCGGAGGATAAATTCTCCGTCCGAAGGATAACTCACTCCGATCTGCTCACAGATCGTTTGCACCCTTTGATCTTTCGGTGCGGATATCACCATCAAGACACTCCCCTCTTCGGCCCCCGTGCGAATTAAATCCGAATCAGCCCGCTCCCCCATCACAAACGCGATCGCTTGCAAGAGGATCGATTTCCCCGCCCCTGTTTCACCTGAGATCGCTAAAAACCCGGGCTGGAAATCGAGTTGCATCGATTCGATCACTCCGAAGTTTTTGATGTGAAGTTCCTGAAGCATGCAAGAAAGGACTAGGGATTCATTCCTATCAGGTCAATTAAAATTCGTACTGTCCCCCTCTCTCTCTCGTTATTTATGTAAATTGGGGTTGAACCTCCTTGTGTGCAGAGTTACAACTTGAGTTGGTCATGACCAACCTTTTTGAACATGCTGCCGAAGAAGACAAAAAGAGACAAGCTCCGCTCGCCGAGCGACTAAGACCGGAGAGTTTAGGAAAGATTGTGGGGCAACAAAAGTTATTAGGCCCCGACGGTCCACTACGAGTGCTGATCGAAAAAGACAAAATCCCTTCCATCCTTTTCTGGGGTCCTCCCGGCAGTGGCAAGACCACGATTGCTCGGGTGATCGCGCATCATACCAAATCTCAATTCAAAGCCCTTTCCGCCGTGCTTTCGGGAGTGAAGGAACTTCGTGAAGTGGTGGAGCAGGCCAAACAAGATTTTAATTTTAATCGAAAACGCACCATCGTCTTCATCGACGAGATCCACCGCTTCAATAAGGCCCAGCAAGATGCCTTGCTTCCACATATTGAAGCAGGAACGATCACACTGATCGGTGCCACGACCGAAAATCCTTCGTTTGAAGTGATTGGCCCACTTTTATCTCGAACCCGTGTTTTTGTATTGGAGCCGTTGGCGGCCGAAGATTTACAAAAACTTCTTAAGCGTGGAGAAAAAGAACTTGGCGTGGGATTAGAATCAGCGGCAGAAAATTTTTTACTCGATTTCTCTTCAGGAGATGCCCGACGTCTCCTCAACACCTTGGAAATCGCCGCCCAACTCACCAAAAAAAATCAAAAGATCGATCTCAAGATCCTTGAACAGGCCTCCCAACACAAAACCTTACTTTACGATAAAGGGGGAGAAGAACATTACAATTTGATCAGCGCCTTCATCAAAAGCATGCGGGCCTCTGATCCGGATGCCGCGGTCTATTATTTGGCGCGAATGTATGAAGCGGGAGAAGATCCCTTATTTCTGGCGAGAAGGATGGTGATCTTTGCATCGGAAGATGTTGGGCTTGGAGACCCTCAAGCACTTACCGTCGCCATCTCTGCGATGCAGGCCTATGACTTTATCGGGCGAGCCGAAGGATGGATTCCCCTCGCTCACGCCGCGATTTATTTGGCTCTCGCCCCCAAAAATAATTCTACTTACATCGCTTACTCCCAAGCCAAAGAGGAGATCGGAAAATCGGGAACCCTCCCCGTTCCCCTTCATCTCCGCAATGCCCCGACCAAACTGATGAAAGAGCTTGGTTATAGCAAAGGATACAAATATGCTCACGACGATCTAAAAGGATCGGAGGAGATGGAATGCCTTCCAGAAAAATTGCGAGGGAAGAAATTTTTTGAACCAAAATAAGGAGACCTTCATGTCCCACCCATCCAAAATCGCCCAAATCGTCGCCCAATTAAAAAACCGCTCCTCCGATAGCGGCCACCTCTCCCTCAAAAAAGACGCTGTCTCCCACATGGTCCCCAACCCTCACGATCCCAAACACTCGGACAAAAAAATCAACCTACGCGGACTCAATGAAATTTTGGAAATCAACGTGAAGGATAAAACCTGCACCGCAGAATCAGGAGTCACCTTTTCCAAATTAGTCGAGGAGACTTTAAAAGTCGGCCTCATCCCTTGCCTGGTTCCGGAACTCAAAACCATCACGATTGGGGGAGCAGTTTCAGGATGTTCGGTCGAGTCAATGTCTTACAAATTCGGAGGATTCCACGACAGCTGTTTGGAATATGAAGTGATCACCGCGACGGGAGAAGTCATCCTCTGTTCGCCGGAAAAGAATTCGGAACTGTTTCAAATGATCCATGGTTCTTACGGCACCTTGGGAATTCTTACCCAACTCAAATTCAAGCTGATTGAAGCAAAACCTTTCGTTCGGATGAACTATCTCTCTTTTCCCAGCTTCTCAGCTCTGACCCAGGCGATGCACAACGAGATGAAAAACCCTGAAGTTGATTTTATCGATGCGATCCTGCATGCCCCCAATCACTGC
>JBGTGJ010000067.1:0-18421 GCA_041746775.1 bacterium | reverse complement strand
GCACAAAACCGACGACAAAACTTACGATTTGAGAACCCTCGATTACTACCTTTCAAGAGGGAAAATCAAAAATTCAGACCATGAGAAGTACCTGAAATCGATCCCGGACGAAGAAGGAAATTTTGATTTAATTAAAATCGAAGAAGAAGATATCGAAGAATAAACAAAGCATTTCGCTTCTCGAGATACGCTTCACCTAATTATAGATATCGACTCGGATTCACAGGATTCCCACCAATTCGAACCTCATAATGCACATGGGGCCCCGTGCTATGCCCTGACATCCCAATGCGGGAAATCTCTTGCCCTTTCTTAATCGTCTCGCCAGCTGTCACGCTTACCTTGGAATTATGAGCAAAAAGGGTTGTTAACTCTCCACCGTGTTCTAATATCACCGTCAAACCATATCCCCCTTTTCGACCAACAAAGGCAACTTTACCATCGGCAGGTGCATAAATCGGGGTTCCGACCGGGGCAGCAATATCGACCCCTAAATGCATTCTCCCACGACGACGGGAAAGCTTTCTCCAACCAAAGTCGCTGGTAATTTGACCATCGACCGGCATGATGTCAGGAAGGTCGCCGGAAAGCGCCACATTAAGGTCTTCGGCATCGGCTAAAAAGAAGTTGGGGGCAGAAGAGATATCAAAATCGTAATAACCACCGTTATCATCGACTGATCTATTAATATTACTAAATCCCAAGTGAGGGAAGATATTGACTAGAAGCAAAACCACCCAAAGAGTTAAATTCTTTTTCATCCTGATACCTCTTACTTTATGGTGATGACCTACTCTTGATAGAGGAAGCTTTTCACCTTGAGTTAGCCTGCTTCACTCTCCCTTTAGATTTCTCTTTCCGGGGAAGCTTACTGGCTAGCAAAGCCCTTGTTTATATGCGGTTGTATCTTTTTGCTTTGAGGAAGAACTGGAAAGGATTGAAATTCCCAGGTCTAATTTATCTGATTGCGTACCAGACATTTCGACATCCGTCAAGCAATTTAACTTATTGAAAGATATAGATTTTTAACGCAACGTTTAAAAAATTCTAAAATATCTGCTCTTTCTAAAACATCGGCACTTTTTCTGAAAGGTTTCTTACTTTTTTGCGATAGGTGAATTTTTTCAAAAGGGAAGAAAGAATGCAATAATTTTTCCAATTCGGGCCAAAAAAGTGATAAAAATGGAAACCCCCCTGATGCTAGTAAGTTAGGGAATGAAGCCCGAAGAATTTCGACGCAATGCGCAATAATTTTTCGTCCGAAATTGACGACAATTGTCTTCAATCGTTCGATGAATTGAACACTTCTCTCCCCATCTAAATGAGGCACAGCGAGTATCCATTTGAATTATAAGGAGAAAAAATGAGTTTTTCCAAAGCCTTACAACTATTGTCCAAAAAAGCTAAGAATGTCGGCCCCTTTATCGCCATGGATGTTATGGAGCAATCCCAAAAACTTTCCCGCCAAGGGCATGACGTCATCAGCCTTTCCGTGGGTGAGCCTGACTTTCCTGCCCCCCCTGTCGTCAAGGCTGCCACCATTAAGGCGATCAAAAAGAATATCACCCGATACACACACTCTTTAGGAAACCCGATTTTAAGGGAGGAGATCTGTGCTCATTATCGCAAGAGATACAACGTCAAAATCCATCCCGATCAGGTGCTTGTGACTTCAGGAACCTCCCCTGCCATGCTGATTCTCTTTGGGATGCTATTAAACCCCAAGGATGAAGTCATCATGAGTGACCCGCATTATCCCTGCTACAGCAACTTTATCCGTTTTAATGACGGGAGAATTCAATGGGTGAAAGTGAGAGAGGACGAGGCGTTTCAACTCAATCCTAAAGAGGTTCGAAAGAAGATTTCCCGAAGGACCAAAGGGATCTTTATCAATTCTCCGAGTAACCCGACTGGGTGCACCCTCTCCAGCAAAGTCATGAAGCAAATCGCAAATACCGGCCCATATATCATTAGTGATGAGATCTACCATGGCCTGACCTATCAAGGGGAGGAGCGCTCGATCCTGGAATTTACTGATCGAGCCTTCGTTCTCAATGGGTTTTCCAAATCATATGCGATGACCGGATTTCGTCTTGGTTACTGCATTTTTCCGAAGCCATACGTACGAGTGATTCAAAATTTGGCGCAAAACTTTTACATCTCCACCTCTAGCTTTATCCAAGAAGCCGGCATCGCAGCCCTAAAATATGCAGCCCCTTATCAGGAAAAAATGCGGGAAGTGCTTAATCGAAGAAGAATTGTCATGCTGGAGGGGATACGTGCTTTAGGATTTAAAGTAGCCGCGGAACCAACCGGGGCATTTTATATTTTTGCCAATGCTAAAATGTTTACCAAAGACTCTTACCAATTTGCGTTTGATCTACTGAAAAGAGCAAAGGTGGGAGTGACTCCAGGGATTGACTTCGGTCCATCCGGAGAAGGATTTATTCGACTTTCTTACGCGACCGATATCCAAAGAATAAGAGAAGGTTTAGCTAGGATAGGAGAATATCTAAAAAAAACGAAGACTCATCTAACTTCTTAAACGTCATTCCCGACAGCATCTAAATCATGACGAGGGGTGGAATCTTTTTCAGCAGGTGGACTTTCTTTTTCTTCTTTATTTGAATTTTGAGGATCCTCTTGTTTTACGGCTTCTTCGGAGCCTTTTTTAACAAATACTCCGCGAATGGCAGATCCAACCTTTTTAAAACTATTTTCGATCGTCGAACCAACCTTTTTAACCCCTTTTTCAGTCGCTCTAAAACCACGAACAAACACATTTTCATTCTCCGAAGATTTTTGATCAGAACCAGATTCGATTGGTTTAGGTTGTTCTTGAGTTTCGGGAAAGGAACTAGGTTCGACTTTCTGAGTGGAAATCTCCACGGGAGTTCCCCCCAAATCTTTTTCTTGTACCTTGGTCTTTGCAGCTACATCAGAGCAGGTAAAAAGAAATAAAATCCCTACTGCCATAAAAGTAAATTTTTGAAATCGATTGGGGTTCATCATGATCTCCTCCATTTTCTATATCGTTCCAATACTCTTTCTTTCGTTTTTTTCAAGGCGGGAATTTCTACCCCCAAAAGTAGCAAACCTAAAAGCAACAATGGAACACCAGGAATAACAGGAAGCAGAGTCCCTATAACCCCGATCACCACCAAAATCACACCCAACGCCATTTTTAGGTAACCTACCATCTTTTTTTTCATAACGATCAATCCTTTCAGTTGCTGAGAAAATATCATTGCCAATGCTGGCTCAACCCAGTTAAAGCGCCCGCACTATGAAAAAAAATAACCCAACTTCATTCCGAATTGAAAAAGATTCACTTGGCGAAAAGAAAATCCCCAACCAAGTTTATTATGGCGTGCAAACCGCTCGGGCGGTTGATAATTTTCCGATCAGCGGCTGGAAAGCTCATCCCACCTTTATCGACTCAACCGTGTTGGTGAAGAAGGCTGCTGCACTAACCCATAAAAAGTTAGGTCTCATCCCCTCTCGTGATGTCAACGCTATTGTCAAGGCTTGTGACGAAATTTTGTCGGGAAAGCTTCGGGAAAATTTTGTTGTCGATGTCTTTCAAGCCGGGGCGGGAACTAGTCATAATATGAACACCAACGAAGTGATCGCCAATCGAGCCAACGAAGTGCTTGGTAAAAAACGGGGAAGCTATACCCCGATCCATCCCAATGATCATGTCAACATGGCGCAATCGACCAATGATGTCATCCCTACTTCGATTCGAATTGCCGGTTTGTTGCTAAGAAAAAACTTTTTAGAATCCCTTAAACTTCTGACTCAGTCTTTCCGAAAAAAAGCCAAGGCCTGGGATAAGATTATTAAATCGGGAAGAACCCACCTGCAAGATGCTACTCCCATTCGTCTGGGACAAGAATTTGGAGGGTATGCCGACTGTTTAGAAAAACATCTGGAGAAGATCAAAGCAGCCTTTGAACCTCTCACCGAGATTGGCTTGGGTGGAACTGCTGTTGGAACCGGGATTAATAGCCATCCAAGATATCGCAAAATAGTGGCTCAAGAATTGGGGCAATTAGTCGGCACCAAGATCTCCCCTGCCCATGACTTTTTCGAAGCGATGCAATCGATGGCCCCCTTTTCCGGATTATCCTCATCATTGAAAAATCTTGCCCTCGATCTGATCCGAATCTCCAACGACTTAAGACTGCTCGCCTCTGGCCCTCGAACCGGACTTTATGAAATTTTACTTCCTCCGGTCCAACCTGGATCTTCAATCATGCCAGGCAAGGTCAATCCCGTATTGGCAGAGATGACCAATATGTCATGTTTTTTTGTTTTGGGATTAGATGAAACGATTTCCTACGCCACTCAGGCAGGACAATTAGAACTCAATGTCATGATGCCGATCATCGCCTATTCTCTTTGCTGGGAATTAACCATCTTAACGAACACCATGTCAGCCCTTGCGACCAAGTGTATTGACGGGATCATCGCGTTTCCCGACCGTTGCCGATACTATGCGGAAAACTCGGTTTCGATTGCCACAGTGCTAAATCCGATCTTGGGATATTCCGCGACAGCTGAGATTGTGAAAAAAGCAGTAGCGACTGGAAAACCACTAAGGGATCTTTTAGAAGAAACTTCGCTGAGTAAGAGTCAGATTGAAAAGGTGTTTGATCTTTACGATAGTACCTATCCCAACCTTAAAGGGGGAACCAAAGCAGGAGGGTAATCATCCGAAGGTTTTATCTTCTACCCCTTTGACTTCCGGAATTAATCTCATGAGATGATTTCTAATTCCATCTTCTACGGTTCGCTTCTGTGCCCCACAACCCGAACAGGCTCCGGCCATCTTGAGTTTGACGATACCATCCTCAACCGAAAGCACCTGGATATCCCCTCCATCCCGCTTTAAACCAGGCCGAACATCCCTTTCTAAAACTTCCATCACTTGGGAAACTAACTTTCGATCGACCCCCTTCACCTCATGGATATTGAGCAGTTTAGCTTCAGGTCGAACCAACTCCCCTTTGTATCCCGCCATCCCTCCTAAGGCGTTAAAGACATGTAAATAGCCATCCTTCGCCAAAAGCTGGGCCACGGTGACTGCGGTATTCCCGTTGGCACAAATGGTTAAAATCGGTCGTGTCTTATCGGAGAGTTCATCCAGCCTCATCAATATTTGCGATGCTGGGACATGCTTAGCCCCGGGGATATGCCCCTGGCTCCACCCCTCATCGGTGCGAACATCTAGAATCAAAAGATTGGGGATTTTTTGGATGAATGAAGGGACCTCTTCTTTGGAAATTTCTGAGTACGGTAATCCTTGGAGAATACTTGCGGGAGCAATCGGCAAACCAGATAGAAAAGAGATCATCTGTTGGCGGAGGATTTTGAGATAATGCTCATGCTTGTGTTGAAGCTCTTCAACCTGTTGAGTCAGGTGCTGAACTTTTTGCTGAAGCTTTTCGATTTTTGCATCTTTTCCAAACATGTAACCCTCCTATTTTCGAACCCCTCGCTATTCTCTTTCCGAATTTCAAACCCCTTATTCCGCTCAAAAAGAAAACTCAATCCCTAAACTCATTCATTCTAAGCGGTTTTTACATTAATTTTCGATCCCCATTACACTTGGCAAAAGTTTTGTAAACGAAGCGAGCAGGAGGAAAACTAATATGACACTCAATATCCTTTCTCGATTTATCGAAAATATGGTGATTATTCTCAAATCAGACCCCCAGCCCCCCAAATATCTACCCCCTTCCACTTTCTTTTCAAATCCCGCTTATCAGTCCTCGGATGCCTCGATTGCCCATGAATCGAGATATCAAGTCAATCTATCTCGTTCGAAACTTTCTCGAGCGATTTATCGACCTGACCATCAAACCAGCCAGAAATTAGCCGCAAAAGGGATACTGCCGGTCACCTATGAAAAAACGATGAAAGATCTTGAAAGCATTTCCAACAATCCGAGTCTCACTTCCAAACAGAAGAAAGATCAGGTTGAAAACTTAAGAAAACAACTTGGCCTGTCCAAAAAAGAGATGAAAACCTTTTTCACCAAACCTTTGGCGAAAGCCTACAAAGAGGCAGCGGATGGGTTGAAAGGGTTTTTAAAGACCAAGGAGTCACAACTAAATCAGGAACTAAATCTCGCAGAAAAACTTCATGGGGAAAATAGTCCACAGGCCCAAGCCGTCCAGCGTCGGATCAACCTACTTAGAACTTCGTTGCAACCGGAAATTGAACGATTCTCCGAAAAATCAAAATTCTATTCTTCTATGTACCCAAGTTTTTGGAGCAAGCTGGGAGGGATTTTTAAGAAAGTGGGACAAGGGGTTCTCAAAGTCATTTCATTCTCAAGAAGTTTGTTAGGAAAAATCCCTTCGCTACTCAAAACGTTCAAACCATTCATTTCTCTGATTCCAGGAGTCGGTTCTTTTGCCAGTATTGCTATCAGTGGAATGGAAGCGATTATGAAGGTATTGAAAAAATGAACCAAGACTCGTTCTTTTATAACCAACAAAAAGGTTGGGAGGGGGAAGAAGCAGCGGTGAAATTTTTGCGAAAAAATCGCTACACCATCCTTGCACAACGTTATCGGACTCGGTTTGGCGAGATTGATATCGTTGGACTAAAAAAACGAGTGGTCACCTTCATTGAAGTCAAATGGAGAAAAAGTGATCAATATGGGGATCCACTCGAAGCGATTAAAAAATGGAAATTTGAACACCTGAAAAAAGCTGCCTATTGTTATTTAAATGCGAATCGCCAGTATCAGAAAAATTTTTATTATGAATTTGCCGCGATCGCGATTCGTCCGTTTTCAAAAGAACAGCCCATCGAACTAGTCCAAATTATTCCGTAGGCTCTTTCAAATCATACAGTTTGATCTTAGCAAAGAGGGTCGACTTCGCGACTCCCAGTACTTCTGCCGTGCGAGCTTTGTTCCATTTGTTAGCAGCCAGTGCTTTTAGGACTAGTTTTTTCTCCATCGCCTCCAAAGTTTCTAACGAAGTCCCAACATTTTCTGCGGGCTGTTGGGTCGCATCGTAGGCAAAGACGATCTCTTCTGGCTTAATCTGATCTTTCCTACTTAAAACCACCGCACGAAGCAGGACATTTTTCAGTTCTCGGACATTTCCATAAAAAGGATACTCGACTAATTTGTTCAGAGCTTCGTCGGTCAGTGATTTGGATCGTTCCGTGATTGAAAACTCCTTTAGAAAATGTTCACAGAGTCTTGGAATATCTTCAGTCCGTTGTCGCAACGCTGGAATGGAGATCGGCAAAACAAATAGCCGAAAGAACAGATCTTCCCTAAATTTTCTCTCTTGAACCAATTTGGCTAGATTTTGGTGCGTCGCTGCGATGATCCTAACATCAGCGCGAAGCTCCTCGACTCCACCCACACGACGATAGGTTTGATTCTCTAAAACTCGAAGAAGTTTGGGTTGAAGCGAAAGTGGAAGCTCTCCGATCTCGTCGAGAAACAGAGCCCCTCCTGCCGCCTGCCCAAAGGCCCCATCATGCTGGCGAATGGCGCCGGTGAACGCCCCTTTTTCGTGGCCAAACAACTCACTTTCAATCAGCTCAGGAGAAATAGCTCCGCAGTTGATCGCCACAAAAGGTTTTTTACTTCGAGGGGAAAGGGAATGGATCGCCTGAGCCACCAACTCCTTCCCGGTTCCCGATTCTCCTAAAACAAGCACGGTCGCTTGCGTCGGACTGACTTTCTGCAACAACCCAAAGAGTTGACGCATTTCTAAAGAGCTACCGACCATTCCCATAAACTGACTTTCTTGGATCGGCTTTGGCTTCTCGATTTTGTCTTCCGAGAGAAGATGAATTTCAGACTGCCCTATTTTGAGAACGGCCCCCTCTTCGATCTCTGCTTCGCGAACCTTAATCCCATTAACGTAGGTCCCATTGGTCGAACCGAGATCAACAATTTCTAATGCTCCGTCCCGCGCCACTAATTTAAAATGCCGAGCTGAGATAAAGGGATCGTGTAAAACCAGGTCATTGTTTGGATCTGCACCAACAGAAAAAACTGAATTTTTTAAAGGAAGCGTTCGAAGCGATCTCCCTGCTTCATGAATCTTGAGCAACCACTCCTTACAAAGCAGATTTTGAGAGATATGCGCGACTGCCTGAGTATGGTTTTGGGTGGGAAGGGAATCAAATACCGTCTCTTCTTTGAGATCTCCATGGATTTCCGTTTTTTGAATAAACTGAGCTCGCCACCCTCCGATTTCAATTTGATCTCCATCTTTGAGAGATCGAGACTCAATCTCTTCACCATTGACCGTTACTTTCCCTTTACCCAATCGCTTTAATATATTTTGTCTTTCGATGGAATAAATCGCCGCATGTTCACGGGAAATTTCTGATTCTTCTAACACCACATCACATTGATCGGATCGCCCGATTTTAAGGGAACTTGAGCGTAGAAAAACTCGAAACTGGGGAAGAGTTCCTCGTTGAAAGAGCAGATAAGGCATAGAACCTCCTCGAAAAGATTCTTTGTTGAATGTTCTATCGGCTTAATTTCTAAAGTGCTTCAGGTCAAGGAAGAAGCTGGTTTTTTCAAACATTATCTTGACCAAATATAGCCCCCCACTTACATTGCCGCTCAAACTTAAGCAAAAGGAACCATTTCTATTTTAAAATAAGTTCCATCAACCCTTAAAAATTGATGAGGAGGAAATTATGTCTTCAATCGTGCAAAAATTCCTAAAAAGGAATTTACTGCTTTGGACCGCTGTGGGGCTGATCACGCTAGTCTCACCTTGGAGCATCCAAGAAAGCTTAGGAACCCCGGGTTCTGGATGTGATCTAATTAATAACAATGCAGACTGTGATGTTTGCAATCGAGAGACTTGCCAAGACATCGGAGACGGAATTTTTGAATGTGTCGATGGAAATCAAGGTACCAATCCGGCGGGTGAGCCTACTCCTGCATGTCCGGACTTTACCATCCAAGAAGACCTTCCTGACTGTTGGGTAGATTGTGCACCTGTCATTATTGATGGAACGACTTTCCCTGAATGCTCCCCAAGTGATTCATTTTGCGATGATGTCTCCGGTGGAAATGAAGCCAGCGAATGTCGAAGCGCCACCTGTACCAATGAACCTGATGTCGATCCATCTAATCCTTCCGGTTGTGACTTTGAATTTGATGGATCTGATGAGGAAGTCTGTATCCTTTGCGCTGATCCGCAGCCTTCGGATTTCGATGCTTGTGGAAACGGAATCTGCGAACAACCAGATGAGACGTTTGAAAATTGCGAAATCGATTGCCGCGTCCCTGGGTTTGAAGGGAATCAATTGGATGAAGGAGATCCGATTCTCGATGCTGCCTGCGAAGCGATCATCTTTCAACCTCCTCAGTTAGCGATTGCATTCAATCCCAACAATGAGCCCGGTAGTCTTAGTTGTGAAGATGGAGAAATCTGCAGCAACAATACCTGTATTCAAGGTGAATGTGACGTGACTCCAAAAGCTTGTTCCCTGGATGATTCCGACCTCTGCTGTCCTGCCGGTTGTGAACCACCAGCAGAAGGGGAAGATTGCGTTAATGACACTGGGTGCGACATCGACTGCTTTGTACCGGTGGATTGCAACCCTCCTCCACCTCCTCCAGTGGTAAAAGTTTTAGAAGGGTCCGGTTGTTCTTTGAACGCACAGGTTCATGATGAGAACGGAACGGGTACTTTTGTGGTCGCCTTACTTGGAATCGGAGCTGGGTTGTTCTTCTCTTTCAGAAAACGCTCTGCTACCGAAGCATAAGTGTTAGTCCGTTTGTCTTTCGAAAAGGGACATGAATCATCATGTCCCTTTTTTTTTTGCTCAAAAACCCAATTTTCCTAAACATCTTCTTGACCTAGGCACTCTCCCCTCTTACACTGCGCCAATTAAAAATCACTTGGAGTTATTTCAATTTTTGAAATGGCTCTTCAAACGATAACAAAAAATAATTGTTAGGAGGTAGATATGCTTCCAAATACAAGCAAATTCCTAAAAAGGAATTTACTGCTTTGGACCGCTGCTGGATTAATCGCGATTGTTTCACCATGGGGAATTCAAGAAAGTTTGGGAGCCCCAGGAGACTCTTGCGAACAAAATCCCTTTACATGCGATGTCTGTAATCAAGAAATCTGTGTCAATAATCCTGAAGCCGGAGAAGACCAATGCCAAAATGGCAATGGAAGTTTTGATCCCAATGATGAGCCAACTCCGACATGTCCTAATAGTGTTCGATTTCAAGTGGATGCACCAGATTGCTGGACCTCTTGTACTGAAGAAGTCATTGAGAACGAAGAATTCCCTCAATGCGCTCCCGACGATACGTTCTGTGAAGGTATTTCTGGAGGCAATGAAGCCAGTGATTGCCGAAGCGCTACCTGTACCGATGAGGAAATTCCAGTCCTAGCTAATCCTTCGGGTTGCGATTTTGAATTTGATGGTTCCGACGAAGAGATTTGCATCCTCTGCGCCAACCCTCAACCGGCAAACTTCGATGCTTGTGGAAACGGAATCTGCGAACAACCAGGTGAGACGTTTGAGAATTGTGAAATAGATTGCCGAGTTCCTGGCTTCAATGGGGATAAACTCGATGAAGGGGACGCTACTTTGGATGATGCATGTGTAGACCCAGTTCAGGTAATTGAACTCACAAGAGCCTTTGCGTTTAATCCAAATAATGATCCAAGAAGCGATTTTTGCGAGGATGGAGATGTTTGCACCGAAAATTTATGCGATACTCAGGGTGCCTGTAACGTCACTCCTAAGATCTGTTCTTTAGATGAATCTGATCTGTGCTGTCCCGCCGGTTGTGAAGCTCCTCCAAGCGGTGATACTTGCGCCAATGACACCGGTTGTGATGTCGACTGCTTTATACCGGTCGATTGTACTCCTCCTCCACCACCCCCTAGCGTGGTAGAATTATCAGGATCTGGGTGCTCTTTGAATCCACAGGTCGATGGTGAAAAGGGGAATGGCTTTTTCATGGTTAGCTTACTTGGAATCGGAGCTGGCTTGTTTTTTTCTTTTAGAAAACGCTCTGCTTCCCAAGCATAACCATTAGTTAGTTTGTTTTTTAAAAAGGGGCATGATTCATCATGTCCCTTTTTTTTATGTTCTTTTGTAATTCTTGAATTGCAACTGCGGCGAGATAGTTTAAGAAGAATACATGGCATCTCGACTTCAAATTCCCGAAAGCATCCGCAATGTACTGCAACGAACGATTCAACGTGCCGGGATTTCACAAAACTTAAAAAGATATGAACTGATCGAAGATTGGGAAAAGCTGGTGGGGCCGAAGATTGCCGAAAAATCTTGGCCGCTTAAATATTTAGGAGGGATTTTGATTGTGGAGGTGGAGCATCCAGCCTGGATTCAAGAGTTGAATCTGCTAAGGACCAATCTGTTGGAAAAAATCAAATCGGATTATCCGAAATCGAAAATCAATAATATTAGATTCGTTTTGCGGTAGCGGGCGGGTGTAATTTTTACAAAACAAAAATTTCACCCGCCCCTACGATTTAACAAACGTATCCGTTGGCTTCCAATGCTTGCTGTGCAATCAACGATTTTGGCTCTAGGGTATTGATCGGCTTCACTTCAAGGATACGACCAATCGCCTTTTCAAACTTCTCGTAAGCTGATTCATCCCCTTTGGCAACATTGGCACAGAACTGCTTCGCTCGGGTATTCAACTCAAGACATTTTTCGTTAATATAAGTCTTGGTGATCGCAATCGCGACTTTGCTTTTTTCTTCTCCATTGAGCTTGATCAACTGGAGCGTGCGAAGCAATGCCGACTCCATCGCATAAACCTCGATGATAAAATCAGCCATATCTGACATAAAGCTTTGTCGATCTTTGATGTCTGCCATGTATTTTTGAACGGCAACGCCACTCACATATACCGCTAGCTTTTTAGCCTGATTGACATGATTGATTTGATGACTCAGTGGGCCGGTTTCATTTTCTTTCGGGAAACCTTCTTTTAATTGAACCAATATTCTCTGAATTTCTCCCATTAAATCGATCTCCCCTTTCATGGCGCGCTTGAGGAGAGTTCCGGGGATGATCATTCGATTGATCTCGTTGGTTCCTTCAAAGATCCGGTTAATTCTAGAGTTACGATAGAAAGCTTCAACAGGATATTCTTGGATATAACCATATCCACCATGCATCTGAACCGCTTCATCGGCAACAAAATCCAACGCTTCAGAACCAAAAACTTTCGCAATGGAGGCCTCAATCGCATACTCTTCGATCATCTTGAGGACTTTTTTATCATAATCTAGGTCCCCTTTTTCGATGGTTAAAATCCCATCATCCAAATGACCGGCATAGCGATAGATCATACTTTCGGTGACGAAGGTACGGATCACACAATCGGCAATCTTGTTTTGTATCAATTCAAAATCCGAGATCGGTTGGCCAAACTGCTTTCGATCTTTGACGTAACGAACGGTGTGCTCAATCACACGTTTACAGGCACCCACACAAGCAGCACCCAGTTTCCAACGGCCGATGTTGAGGACGTTGAAAGCGATCTTATGACCTTTGCCAATTTCACCGAGGACATTCTCTACTGGGATCTTGGCATCTTGAAGAATAATCGGAGTGGTCGAAGAGCCTTTGATCCCCATCTTTTTCTCTTCTTTGCCAGCACTGACGCCAGGGAAAGTTCTTTCGACGAGGAAACCGGTGAAATGCTCACCATCGACTTTGGCAAATACCGTGATGAGGTCTGCCCAAGTGCCATTGGTGATGAACATCTTTTCACCGTTGAGGATGTAATGCTTTCCATCGGGGGAAAGAACTGCTTTGGTTTTGGCAGCCAAGGCATCGGAACCAGAGCCCGGTTCCGTTAAAGCATAGGCCCCAATCCATTCACCCGAGGCTAATTTTGGGAGATACTTTTGTTTTTGCTCTTCAGTTCCAAAATAGAGAATTGGAAGGGTTCCGATTCCGGTGTGACACATGTAGGAAACTGCCCAAGAACCTTGGCCCGTAGAATTTTCGCTGAGCACGGTGCTGGTAACTTTGTTCATCCCTAGCCCACCGTAATTTTCGGGAACTTCCGCCATTAACATTCCAATCTCTCCACACTTTCGGAGTAAACCAGCGGAAACTCCCTCTTCTTGAGCTTCAATCTTTTCATTTACTGGGAGAACTTCTTTATCGATAAAATCTCGGGTGGTACGTCCGAACTCTTTTTGCTCATCATTAACCATTTCGGGGATGAAGATTTCTTCATCACCTACTTTAGACAATAACCAATTCGCCCCTTGTCGATTTGTTTTGGCCATAAACATGTTTTTTCTCCCTTGGTATTTTTAAATTGCAGAGGCGAAGCATTGCTTCGCCCTACCCTATTATTCACTTAATACTTTTTTGAATTCTTCGGTCAACATCGGAACGATCTCGAAGAGATCTCCGACCATTCCATAATCCGCCTTTTGGAAAATGGGGGCTTCGGGATCTTTATTAACAGCCACAATGACTTTGGAAGTTCGCATCCCGGCGAGGTGCTGGATCGCACCACTAATTCCAAAAGCCATATATAGCTTTGGATTGACCACCTTTCCGGTTTGCCCTACCTGCATGTCATGGGGAGCATAACCAGAATCGACAGCGGCACGAGAGGCTCCAACTGAGGCGCCGATCACATCCGCGAGCTCTTGAAGAATTTTAAAATTGGCCGCCTCTTTCATCGCCCGCCCACCGGAGACGATAATTTCAGCTTCGGTCAGGTCGACTTTATTGGAGGTTCCTTTGACTAACTCTTTCATTTCGAACTTCACATCCCCCACATTGGCATCTTTGCGAACGATCTCAGCATTACCTGCTTCAGGTTTTCCAATCCCAAAAGAATTCGGACGAATCATCGCCATTTGTGGAGTTGAGTTAGGAATCTTGATATCAACTAAGGCTTTTCCGGAATAGATAGGATGAGTCGCCACCAGTTTGCCATCCGCATCGATCTTGAGATCAGTCACATCAGAAGCCATCCCAGTATTGAGGCGAGCGGCTAATCGAGGAAAGAAATCTTTCCCAGCAGGAGAAGCAGTCGCCAGAAATACGTCCGGCTTAACTTCATTGACTAGATCGGAAAGGGCTTGAACGATTCCTGAAGTGTTATATTTTTCAAATTTCGCATGATTGAGATGATAGACCTTCTTCACGCCATAAGAAGCCAACTCTTGGATCGTCGCATCGTCCGCACTTCCAAGTACCACCGCTTCGACATTTCCTGAAGTCTTCGCAGCGAGTTCTTTCCCTTTGGTTGCAAGTTCAAAAGAAGTTTTCTTGATTTTTCCATCCTGCTGTTCCGCAAAAATTAATACATTACCCATTTTCAATTCTCCTTATAAATTTAAATCCGCATTCCGCATTCGACTTAGATGACTTTCGCCTCTTCTCGAAGTAACCGAACTAATTCTTTAATCTGATCTTTGATTTCTCCAGAAAGCATTTTTCCAGGAGGCTTTTCAGGAGGAAGACGGAAATTACTGTAAACGATTTTAGGTTGTGCATCCCCTTTAAGAGCGGAGATTTTGAGAGTTTCCACAGGTTTACTTTTCGCCTTCATGATTCCGGGAAGAGAGGCGTAACGAGGGGTATTGAGCCCTTTTTCACAGCCAAAGATGGCAGGGAGAGGAACTTCGTAAATTTCTTTAGCTCCACCACTAATTCGTCGGGTTGCCGTTGCCTTCCCATTGGCTATTTCAATTTTTTCTAAAATCATGACCTGCGGCCATCCTAAAAACTCCGCAACCTGTTGAGTCACTTGAGAATTATCGAGATCGATCGCTTGTTTTCCGGTGAAAACAATTTCGAACCCTTGATCGGCAATCACTTTGGCTAGCACCTTCGCAATCACATAACTATCAGGGTTAGATCCTTCGTCATCGATATGAATTGCTTTATCACAACCCATCGCCAATGCAGTTCGCATCGCTTCAACACTACGCACCGGGCCTAAGGACACGACGGTCACTTCACTGCCTGGATTCTTTTCTTTGGTCTTGATCGCCTCTTCGATGGCAAATTCTTCGTAAGGACCAACGATATATTTGATTCCTTCAGCTTCGATACCGGATCCATCCGCTTTCACTTTGATCTTAGTTTCAGTATCGGGGACCTGTTTAATGAGTACGGCAATTTTCATGTGTTCTCCTTATATAAAATTCAAAAACTAACTTTCTAACTCACACCATCTAAAAAACTGATTTTTTGAGGAGGGGCTGGATGGAGGCCTCTTGCGATGAGAGGATTTATAAAACTCTAACTCCATTAAAATAACCGTTAGCAAGAGGCCGGAATCCAGCCCCTCCTCAAAAAATCAAACCTTTAATCCGTTAATCATCATCTCACAAAGCTGACTCGCCACATCCTCCATCGAGTATTTCTTTTTCTTCATGAGGACCCAATCGAGCGCCATTTCATCGACTGCACCAAAGATCGCCCGTTTAACGATCATCGGATCAATCGATTCTCGAAACACCCCTTGTTGCTGCCCCTCTTCTAAGATTTGCGAAACCAAATTAAGATAATCTCGGAATTTGGTGGCAGCATACTCTTTCATAAACTTTGAAGACTGCCTTAACTCAATTTGCAGCACCTGGGCGGTATCTTGGTTGGACTTTACTAATTCGAGGTGAAGATTAATGAATCTCTTGAGTTTTTCAACCGGATCTAAAGCTCCGGAAATAATTTTCTGAACCTCCGCCGTGAAAGTATCCATACTGTTTTCAAAAATAGAGATCAGCAGGTCATCTTTATTTTTGAAATAGAGGTAGATGGTGCCATCCGCCACCTGGGCCTCTTTCGCCACATCTGCTACCTTGGCGTTATAAAACCCCTTTTGCGCAAACACTCGAGTCGCCGCCTGGATGATCTTTTGATATTTTTCGGTCCCAATTTTTTGAATACTGACTGGCATGCGGCGATCACGCTCTTGAAAATGAATGGCTATTCATTCAATGGGTAGCATAAGGGGATTTTTCAGGTCAAGGGCAATTTGATTTTTTTAATGAATTTTAAATTAGAAGAAGGTTTCCCCATCGATCCCTAGTGGGATTGCCACCCCATTTAATTGGAGGATAGAGGGGAACAGATCGACCGAACGAACGATCTCGCGTTGCATTTTGACGTTGGAAAACATCGGAATCAACATATGCTCGCGATGCATCGCCCCATGTGACGATTTATGCTCGGGATGTTCGAATCGCTTTCTTAAATCGTAACCAGGGGAAGCACTCAGTACTAAGTCACCCGTTCGAGATGAACGGAAGATTTGGCAGGCTTGGACAATGACATCAGGGTATTTTGAATCTGCCGTTAATCTTAACGTTTCACTCGAAGAGATATATTCTGACGGAAAACGAAGCCCTGAAAATGGATCCCCCTGCAAAGTAATTTGGTATCTCCCTTCTTGCTCTTTGATCTTGGCAGTCCCTCGACGATTGATCAACATCACCGAATCATCTTTTTCTTTGGCAAGAATCAGATCCACCGCGAGTTCGGATAACAATTCTTCGAAAACAGTCGGATAAGCTTCTTGGATTTCTTGAACACTTAATCTCTCTCCCCACCCTTCCCGTCCTTTAAAATAGAGATGTAACATGGCATTTCCTGAAACCATGGTCGCTGCCTGAAACCCCCATTTAAAAATTTTTGGATAATAGAAAGTTCGGATCCCTTTTTCTTCTAGAAAAGAGGCAACTCCAAAGTGCGATTTTGTTTCGGAGAGACCATGATCACTTACAATAAAAATAGCGGTTTCATCATATTTTTGTTCTTTTTTGAGCTCACGCGCCATCTTTCCGATCGCAAAATCAATTTTCTTATAGGCCTGAATCGCTTCCGGGTGTTTAGGAAAACTTAAATGGGAATATTCATCGATCCCTGGAAACACGACGAATAAAAATTCAAAATCTTTTTGAATCACCGAGAGCGTCTTCTCCAACGCTGCATCATCGACCATATGCCAGCGGTCTGTCAGATGCGCATAATACCAAAACCAGATTCTCATATAAGAAGCGAGATTACCCGCTTTAGAAACCCCTCGATTGACCGAACTAAAAATATTAAACGATTTTGAAAAATAATCGAAAAGAGTTTTTAACTCAGGATTCATATCCTTATTCATAAGATAAGATTCTAACCCCACATAGCTGCGAAATCTTTTCAGCGAAAATTTCTTCTCATGATAGAGCTGCTTGTCAAACCAGCGGATCCCCGGAACATTGCAAGTTCCAGGAAAACAGCCAGTAAGAAAAGGCATATAGGCAGGGCCTGTCGTGGAAGGAAAAACACTAGTTGCCATGGCAAAGGTGCCACGATCGAGAAATTCTTCTGAGATATGTGGTAGCTGCCCTAATTCGAGAAGGTCGCGAAAGGAGTCATAACGAGCTCCATCGGCAAGTATCACAATAAATCGTTTCTTAGCAGTAACCATAGAAGATAAATTTTTATTAGCTTTTAGATTTGAGTTCTTGCAGCTTTACCCTCATCCGACGAACTAACTCGGGATAACCACTTTTGTTAATAATGCTGCTAAATTGAAATCGATAATTTTCAACTAGACTGGCGTTGTCGACAATCACATCATAGATCTTCCAATCAATTCCAGATTTTCTTAATTTATATTCGATATCAACCCTCGCATTTTCTTTAGGAACAATCACTTTAGTTTTTGTGATTGCTTTGCTACTTCCATCGAGAAACTGATCTCCTAAATATTGGACCGTATAACTTTTATTTTTAGTCTTGGTCTGTTCTTTAGAAAAAATCGCCTTGGTCTCAAGAAGATCAGTCATCAAAGCAACAAAATTAGCCCTCTCCGTCTCAGGAAGGGTGCTCCATGTTTTATCTAACGCCAACCGGCATAGTTCATAAAGATCAAAGGTGCCACGAAGAATATCTCTTTTAATCTGAGAATTTTTGGCAGCCTGCTCCGCCGAGATAGAGCTTCCGGTATTATAAGCATCCATCTTTTTTTCGATACTTTGGATCTCCCGAGTCGGAGCTCCTATAGTGGCTGATGATGCCGTGGTCGAAGTGGTCCCCGATTTTTGCCCTTCAGGAGTTGTCTTTTTTATCGCCGCCGTAGAATATGGAATAAAGACCAACATGAACAAGAAAGAAAAAAATAAACGAATGATGATTTTTCTCATAAAAACTCCTTCACCCATTACTGGATAGAATTGGAATCACTAATCTTGGATTCTAAAGTGCCAATCGCAATATTATAGTTATAGATCGATTCAAGATATCTGCCTCGCGACACTAAGTATGCTTGGAGTGAGTCCGAATACTCTTTTTTATCTCCGACTCCAATATCGATATTCGATTTTGTCAAAAACACAAACTGTCTGGCCGCCTTCATCGCTTCATACCCATTCTCCATCGCCTT
>JBGTGJ010000066.1:0-2728 GCA_041746775.1 bacterium | reverse complement strand
AATCACAAACTGGAAGCGGCGAAAATCTCCGGTCATCTGAGCATCCAACACCACATTCCCCTCCTCATTTCTGAGGGAATCCAACACCATCGCTGTGGCAAAATTAAGATTCCGGTTTTTTTTAAGATCCACCTTCATCTCTTCGACCTCAGTATGGATCGGAATATGGATGAGATCTCCGCGACACTCCGCTTCGGCGGAAAAAGAGGCCAATCCGCTTATCACATGAACGGGCAACATCGCTTCATAGTAAGGGGCCAACATAGGAAGGTTCAGCTCTCGTACCTGGAGGGTGGAAGATAACGAGGTCTTGGGTGACAAAAAATCCCCCTCCCCCTGGACCACAAAGTTTCCACCATGCTTGAGCTCAAAACTTCCTTCGAACTTGACGGGTAAAGCATCTTTCGAATGAGGAAGTTGCCAATGTTTGGCCTGGAAGTGAACATTCGTCAGTTGATGTGTCATCCCTACTCGGCCATCACGAAACTCAATTTCTCCATCTTTTAAAACAATTTTCTCAATATTCCATGGATCTAACCTTTTTTCTCCTTTGCCTCGACGCAGTAAAGGAATCCGTCTTGCCAGTTCCCATTCTCCGTTGGAAGTGGTGGAAAGAAAAATCTTAGGATGGTCCAATTCCAGATCGATCGATTTTTTCTTTGAAAATAACTCTCGAAAAGAGTCTAGCTGGATGGAGATTTTTGGGATCTCGCTCAAGATTTCCCGATTCCGATGAGGATGGTAAACTTGGACCTGACGAAGAATCAATTTTCTCTGCAGTGGAATAATCTCGATGTTCTTAAAACTAATGGAGGTCTGAAGCACTTCTTCCCCCCGCTGATCCACATACTTCTCCACGGCAGACTCCCCCCAAATAGCAACAGAGATGATTCCTGCCAAAACGATCGCAACAAAAATGAGACTCATTCTTTTAATAGACAAACTTGACTCCAGATTTTATTCAGATCACAGATTTCACTGTCTCTAACATCACTTATAGATTTCAACCCCAACGGAAAAGAGAAAAAGAACAATGAAACGTTGCCCCTGGTGTGGAACCGATCCTCTCTATCAAAAATATCACGATGAAGAATGGGGGGTTCCTGTCTTTGATGATCAAAAACTTTTCGAATTCTTAATCCTCGAAGGGGCACAAGCGGGCCTAAGCTGGATCACGATTTTGAGAAAACGAGAAAATTACCGCAAGGCGTTCGCAAAATTTGACCCCAAAAAGGTAGTCAGATTTGGTCAAAAAGAAATCCAAAGACTTTTGAATAACCCCGGCATTGTAAGAAATCGTCTCAAGGTTGAATCTTCAGTCACCAACGCTCGTGCCTTTTTAAAGATTCAGGAAGAGTTTGGAAGTTTCGCGAAATATCAATGGCAGTTCGTCGAAGGGAAGCCAATTCAAAACCGACTTCGAAATTTTAAGACAATTCCAGCTCGCACGGAGTTATCCGATATCATCAGCAAAGATCTTAAGAAAAGAGGATTTCGCTTTGTTGGTTCCACAATCATTTATGCTCATATGCAGGCGGTTGGAATGGTGAATGATCATTTAATCAGTTGTTTTAGGTATCAAGAGATTAATCATCTGATCAAGGTTTAATGAAGATGCTTCTCAACCTCTAGACCCAGAGCCTCTAGACTTAGCTCTCTAGTTTCGGAATAACTCGATAAACGTAATTTCTTTTTATTAAAAAACTCCGGAACAAATCCCAAATATTTTTCTAACTCTTGCTTAACTTCATCAACCTCGGTTTCTTCTTTACCAGTCCATTCGCGTTTATTCAATTCTGCCAAAAATTCTTGTGCTTCTTCCTCCCGATGTAAAAGAATATTGGCATGGATTAAACCTAATAAAACAGAAAAACGAAAAGGCTCTAACGCACTATGTTCCCGAATAAGATGAAAAGCATCTCGATAAGCATCCCTAGATTCAGTATATTTGGAATCATGAATGTTGATCTTTCCCAATGCCAAATACGCCTGGGCCAAAAATTGCCGTAGAGGGAGGGACAGCGCGGGATGAGTTTCTAAGGTATTAATCACATGTTTCAGATAAACTCTCGCCCCCTGATTGTCCCCCATATTTTTCATCACCAAGGCAAGATTAATTGTAATCCCAATACTATTATTAATATCCGAAAGATGTTGAGCCAATTCTAAAGCATGATTGTAATGGTCAACGGCGTGATTCCAATCTCTTTGGACAAAAGAAATATTCCCCAGCTCATTAAAGACATGAAAGAGAAGTTCTTCATTTTTAATTTTCCGACTTATTTTGGCGCAGAATTGATAAGTTTGTGATGCCTCGCCGATTTCTTGCAGATGATAGCAACACAAAGCCAGCCCATATAAGGCATAGGCCTGCTTATGTAATTCTCCAATTTCTTCATAAAATTTGGCTTGATGGATTAGAACTTTTTTGGCTTCTGCAAATTTCTTCTGATTGATATAAATATTGGGCAACTCGTTATTTAATACCTTTTTCTTGTCTTCCGGGGGCCAATTTTTCCAACGTTGAAAGGTCTCTTCACTAAGAGCGAGAGCTTCAGAAATTTTCCCTTCTAGTAATAAAAGACTCGCTTTTAAGTTTTTCAAAATCATCGCTTCGACGGGGTTTGCCTCATACTGATCTAAAAGTACTCTTGAAGCTTCAATCGACTCGTGCGCAATATCCAGCTTCCCTTCCTGAATGTATAAATTCCCCATCTCACGCAAAGTT
>JBGTGJ010000065.1:0-42275 GCA_041746775.1 bacterium | reverse complement strand
ATCCAGCGGGACAAAATCCCCTTCCCCAAAATCTTCCTGCCCACTCATCTTCACGTACCCGCCAAGTGGTAAGAGAGAAATGCAATACTCCGTCTCTCCTACTTTGAATCCGATGTGGGGTCCGAATCCCAAAGAAAATCTTTCGACGCGGATACCGTTGATTTTTGCGACGAGAAAATGACCTAGTTCGTGGATGAAAATTAATAGACCGAGACCAATAATAAAGTAGAAGATTGTCATAGTTTCCCTAAGGTTGAAATTTTGTGTTTAAGCAGCGGCTAACCCAATCGCCTGCTCTCGTGCCCAGAGGTCTACTTCTATAACATCCTCGATTGATTGGGGCGAGGTTTTTTGATGGGCCTGTAAGGTTTCTTCGACCACTTCCGGTATTTCCACAAACTGAATTTCCCGTTCCAAAAATTTTTGCACAGCGATCTCGTTGGCGGCATTTAACACGGCGGGGTAGCTTCCCCCTTGTTGTAGAACTTGTTTTGCAAGATAGAGACAACGAAATTTTTCTTCATCTGGTTCAAGAAATGTCAGGGTTCCGACCTTCGTCAGGTCTAGCGATGGAAGCTGATTCGTCAATCGATTTGGATAATTTAAAGTATAAGAAATCGGCACTCGCATATCCGGCAATCCTAATTGAGCCATCACGGAACCATCGATAAATTCAACCATCGAATGGATGATGCTTTGGGGATGGATATTGACCGCTAGTTTTTCTGCTGTCACATCAAACAACCATCTTGCCTCAATAAGCTCTAGTCCTTTGTTCATCAATGTTGCAGAATCTATCGTGATTTTTGAGCCCATCAGCCAGTTAGGATGCTTGAGAGCTTCTTCAACGGTAATTTTTGCAAATTCTTGTTTGGGTTTATTGAGAAAAGGACCACCACTTGCGGTCAAGATCAAACGCCGAATTTTTTGCGCATCTTCTCCATTTAAGCACTGAAAAATAGCGGAGTGTTCACTATCGACCGGTAAGATTTTCACTCCTGCAGCATGAGCCGCCCGATTCATCACTTCCCCCGCGATCACCATGGTTTCTTTGTTGGCTAAGGCGATCTCTTTTTTGGCTTGGATCGCGGCATAAGTCGGTTTTAAACCTGCGGCGCCAACGATGGCGGATACGACGAGTTCACTCGATGGAAAAGTGGAGACTTTGAGAGCCCCCTCTTCTCCCCAAACTATTTCAACCTGAGTTTTATATTTTTCTCGAAGCCGATGGGCATCCGATTCACTTTGAACCGAAACTAATTGTGGGTGAAATGTTTCGATTTGTTTTTGAATAAGATCTAAGTTTTTTCCACAGGCCATTGCCACAACTTGGAATTTATCGGGATTGCTAGCGACGATATCGAGTGTGGAGGTTCCAATCGAGCCGGTGGAGCCGAGGATGCTGATTTTTTTCATAAAAAATTCCTGTATTTTTTTCACCGCTGTAGGGCGAAGCATTGTTTCGCCCTTACGCCCCTACGGTTAACCTCTTATTAAAACCGCGTAGTAATAAACAACTGGCGAAGTAAAAAGCAACGCGTCGATACGATCTAGAAGCCCACCATGTCCGGGAATTAAATTTCCACTGTCTTTGACCCCTGCCCCTCTTTTGAGCAATGATTCCGATAAATCCCCTAAAGGACCAAACAGTCCAATCAAAATTCCGAGTATGAAACAACTTTTGGCGTCTAAAAAATGAAAGATGAGATAATTTACAAAAAATAGCACAGCAATACTGAAAAGAATCCCTCCGACTAACCCTTCGATCGTTTTTCCTGGCGAGACGTGCGGGGCGAGTTTATGTTTTCCGAAATTTTTTCCAAAAATATAAGCGCCGGTATCTGCTCCAAAGGTAGCGGCTAACACGGAGAATAGCCAAGATGACCCATGAGGCAGATCCCGAATAAGTCCTAGAAAGGAAAGAAGCACTCCGGGATAGAAGATAGCTAAGAAAGTCTTGGGAAGATGTTGAAGTGAAGATTCGACGGGAAATGGAAGAAAAATAAACAGCGTTAAAGTCAAGATCAGAAGCAAAGGGATACAATATATCCAATAGGTTGGGGAAGAATAGTAGAACATCAGCGACAATGAAAAAATCGAAGTGGTGATCAAAATATAAGCGGTGATCGACCTGGAACTTTGGGGAAAAAGAATTTTGATTAATTCATTAGAAGCTAAGATGACTAAAAAGGTGATGACGAGCTTGAGTATAGCCGTAGGTAGAAAGACAATAAAAAGACAAACTAAGAAGGCTAATACCAGACCGGATAAGATTCGTTTGGTCATGCAAAGTTCCTGTGGTTTGAATTATCTTGCGCGAAGCTGCTCGGTTGTACGACCAAACCGTCTTTCGCGCCGCTGATATTCTAATTTCGCTTCTTCTAAATCTTCTCTAGAAAAATCGGGCCATAAAGTTTCGGTGAAATACAGTTCGGTGTAGGCCATTTGCCATAGCATGAAATTACTGATGCGAAATTCACCACTAGTGCGAATCAGTAGGTCAGGGTGAGGAATCCCTTCCGTATAAAGTTGTCGCTCAATATCTTCTTCTGAGATGAGGCGGGCTGTCTCGGGATTAGCCATGTTGGTGCGTAAAATCTGATGCATCGCATCCATCAATTCACTGCGCGAGCTGTAACTCAGGGCCAATACAAGCGTCATGGTTTCGCAATGTTTAGTGACTTCAATCGTCTTGGTTAACTCAGCGATCACTGGCTCCGGTAATCGCTCGATCTGACCGATCACACGAAAGCGAATATCATTTTTTAATAATTTTTCTCGTTTATGAACCAAAAAATATTGGAGGAGCTCCATGAGCCCGGAAACTTCGATGGTAGGACGACTCCAGTTTTCTTGGCTGAAGGCGTATAAGGTAAGATATTGAACTCCGATCTCTCTTGCTGCTTCGACGATATTTTCTACTGTTTCGCTCCCCTTGCGATGCCCCTCTAAACGAGGAAGATCACGCATCTTGGCCCATCGCCCATTTCCATCCATGATGATGGCAATGTGATGAGGAAGGTTGGGCTGATCTAAGTTCATACTTCCATAATCTCTTTTTCTTTGTGAACCAGGGTCTCGTCGACCTTTTCGACATATTGATCGGTGACTTTTTGGATTTCCGTCTGAAGATGTTTACTATCGTCTTCGGCAAGTTTTTTATCTTTTTCAAGCCCTTTAATCTCATCTAAAATTTCACGACGAATATGACGAATCGCGATCTTTGCCTCTTCACCATATTTCTTAGCGAGTTTCACCATCTCTTTACGTCGCTCTTCGTTAAGGGCTGGAATGGGGATACGGATTAGTTTTCCATCGTTGGCGGGAGTTAGTCCTAAGTCTGATTTAATAATCTCTTTTTCAATCAATGGAATAATACTGGCATCCCATGGACTGACCACAATCATGCGCGGTTCTGGAACCGTCAAACTTGCGATTTGGCTCAGTGGGCTAGGTGTGCCGTAATATTCGACTCGAATATCATCGAGCATCGAGATCGAAGCCCGTCCGGTGCGAACCTTGGTCAGTTCGCCACGGAAGGAGGTAAGTGATTTTTCCATCTTATCTTTTGATTTCTGCAGTAACGGATGAGACATATTGAGATCTCCCCTGATTATTCAACTTTGGTTCCGATGTTTTCACCTAAAATCAATTTTTTAATATTCCCTTTTTGAAAGAGATTATAAACGATGATCGGCTTTTGGTTATCCATACAAAGTGAAATGGCGGTAGAGTCCATCACTTTTAAATTTTTATTGAGAACATCGAGGTAAGAAAGCGAAGCAAATCGTTTGGCTTTGGGATTTTTTAATGGATCGCTGTCATAAACTCCATCAACCTTGGTCCCTTTGAGAATGACGTCGGCTCCAATCTCGATGGAACGGAGGGCTGCCGCGGTATCCGTCGTAAAAAATGGATTTCCCGTCCCTGCCGCAAAAATCACGATACGCCCCTTTTCGAGGTGCCTTACCGCGCGTCGTCGGATGTAAGGTTCGACTAATTGATGAATTTCAATCGCAGAAAGGACTCGAGTATGAACCCCCGCATTTTCTAAAAAATACTGAAGCGCCATCGCATTGATGATCGTCGCCAGCATTCCCATGTAATCGCCGGTTGCCCGATCGATTCCGGTAGCTTCCCCTTGGATCCCTCGATAGATATTTCCTCCACCGATGACGATTGCTATTTCAACCTTTAGCTCCGTCAGCTCTTTCAATTCTTCAGCGATCTCTTCAATCACTTGCGCATTAATCCCATACCCTTCAGGTCCCATGAGGGATTCGCCGCTAAGTTTGAGGAGGACGCGTTTGTAGATTGGCTTCATGGTTAGATACTTGGACGTTTGATCGACGGTTACTTGTTTATCTGTCTTGCTACTTCTTCCGCGAAGTTTTCTTCTTTCTTAGAAAGTCCTTCCCCTACTTGATAGCGAATAAAAGCTTTGATTTGAATCTTGGGATCAAACTCTTGCAGGTGTTTTAGCACCGATTTTTTACCAGTCGGATCTTTGATGAAGATCTGTTCTTCTAAACAGACTTCACTGGCGAATTTTGCTAACTTTCCTTCAATAATTTTATCCAGGATCTCTTTGGGCTTGCCGCTATCTTGGAGTTGACTGTGATAAATCTCGCGTTCTTTTGCTTTTTCCTCTTCGGAAATTTCAGAGCGACGAACAAATCTGGGGATTGAGGCGGCGATATGCATGGCGATCTCTTTGGTGACCTCTGGGGTTACTTGACTCGCTTCACTGGAAACCTTGACCAATCCAGCAATCTTATTTCCCATATGGAGGTAGGAACCAAACTTTTCACCCGGCTCGGCTTTCAGCAGAACAAATCTTCGAATTGAGATGTTTTCACCAATTTTGGCTATCTTTTCTTTGGTGGCAGATTCAACCGTTGTATCCGTCCCTTCAAGCTTCTGTTGAAGTAGTGTTTCAAGATCTTTCGGTTGTTGTTTAAGGATATGTTGAGCAATTTGATTGACGAAATTTTGGAAGTCAGGGGTTTTGGCAACAAAGTCGGTTTCCGAGTTCACTTCGACCATTGCAGCTAGGTTATCTTGAATGACAACATCGACCAACCCTTCACTAGCGATTCTTCCGCTTTTCTTACTGGCGGAAGCAATCCCTTGTTTGCGGAGATGTTCAATTGCTTTTTCAAGATCCCCCTCGGCTTCAGCCAAAGCTTTTTTGCAATCCATCATTCCAGCGCCGGTTTTTTCACGTAGGTCTTTGACGAGTTGAGCAGAGATTTCAGGCATTGGCGGTGCCTCCTTCTTTTTCCGTTGCGGGCTCTTCCTCTGTCACTCTTACACTATAGGTTCCCTCTTCCGGGGCTTCGGCTTCATCGCTAGCAGAGGCTCGTTCGCGGCTAACGTAGGCGTGGGCCTTTTCACCGGTTGCTTCTCGGATGGCTGGTTTTTCTTCAGACATCGGTTGCTCGGACTCACGGCGTATTCTGGTTTCTCGAAGATCGAGCCCTTCGAGGATTTGATTGGAAACTTTTTCAAGAAAGATGCGGATCGAACGAAGCGCATCGTCGTTTCCGGGAACGAGATAATCAATTTTGTCTGGATCACAATTGGTGTCTGCAAGGGCGACGACTGGAATTCCTAATACGGTCGCTTCATGCAATGCGATATGTTCCATCCCTGGATCAATGAGGACCATCAGATTGGGGACTCGAACCATATTTTGAATACCCCCTAGCGAGCGGAGTAAACGTTCGATTTCACGATCAATCATCAGGATCTCTTTCTTGCTTAATACCGCAAAGGTTCCATCTTCTTTTTTCTTTTGTAGATCTTTGAGTCGATCGATCGAGGACTTGATGGTTTTAAAATTGGTGAGAGTTCCGCCTAGCCAACGGTTGTTGACGTAGAACATCTTGCACCGGTTGGCCTCTTCTTGAATGATATCTTGTGCCTGCTTTTTAGTTCCAACAAACAAAACATCTCCACCATTACCAACGACTTCGTTAATAAATTGAAGGGCGTTTTGAAAGAGTGGGACGGTTTTAGAGAGGTCGATGATATGAACCCCGTTTCGTACTCCGTAAATATACGGCTTCATTTTGGGGTTCCAGCGGCGGGTTAAGTGCCCGAAGTGCATTCCTGCCTCGAGCAACTCTTGCATATTAAGATTTTCCATTATTTTTCCTTTCGGGTTATTCCTCCACTCAGACCCTTTTCCCTGCCCTGACCTTTTAAATTTAAAAGGCACCCGGGGCGAAGTTCATGTGGGTCTTAAGTGTGCGAAATGTGGAAATTGTTACAAAAATTTAAGGTTTTCGCACCTAACATGCAAGTGCTATGATATCAACAGGAGTTTTATGTTGTTTTCTAATCGCAGTCTCGTTTCCATTCTATTCCTTATCACCACGATATTCTTCGGTTTAACCCGAACCAGTTTAGCAGATTCTCCCGATTATTCTTTTTATAAAAAGCATGGTCACAGCAAAAAGCAGTGGGATAGTTTTGTGAAATCAGGATTTGATGCCTACGACCGGCAAGATTGTGATCAGGCGCTGCAATATCTCAAACAAGCGATTGGGGCCCAAAGTCAAGATCCCTTGGTTTATTACAAAATGGCGGTTTGCTCGGAATTATGGGGCTCTTTGTATACTGCCCTTCAATATTATCAGCTCAGTGAAGAACAACTGCAAAAACTTCCTGCACCTCATCCTTATCAAAAGGATATTTATGAGAATTATGGTCGGGCGTTGTTTCAGGCCAAAAAATATCAGGAGGCATTCCCATATCTCACTCGTGCCGCGGTGGTTGGAACTCCTAGTTTCGGCTTATTCTACATGGTTGGGATGCTTTATCTGGCAAGGAATGACCCAAGTGCTGCGATCGAGTACTTTGATCGAGCGCTAACTCAAGACGCGAGTGGAGCTCCTCCTCCCGTCTTAGCGAAGGTTTATAAGGAGGTGGCAAAAGCGAATATGAAGGGGAAAAATTATCAGAAGGCGGCGACGTTGATCGATCAATCACTCAAGTTGCAGCCACAAGACACCGAGGCCCAACAAATTCGCCGCCAAATCTCGACTCAATTACAGCAAGAATCTTTAGTTAAGATAATTGAAGGACTAGGGCCTACGACTCAACCTTCTACTTTACCCTCGGCACCCCTTGTTACTCCACTTCCTCCTTCGGTCCCCGTTCCAACACCAGCTCCAGCTTCTACTACTACCAAACCGCCGCTTGAACCTCTCCCCCCTGTTGCTCCTTAAGGAGTGGCACTGGGTGAGCCACTTAGGCTAACCGTCGAAGTATTTCCCCCTCCCCCACCACCTCCTCCGCCTCCAAGCAATAGCGCCCCGGTTGCCCCACCGGCGACGGCGACTCCAATTAATCCCCAGAGTATGGGACTCTTGATCAACGGTCTTTTCTTTTTGTTACCAATCACAAGGATTTCACTTTCTGCGTATTTTTTAGGATCTTTGGCGAGGTCGATATCTGCAATATTGCCAAGATCAGCAGCAATGACATGGGCGGCAGAACGAGTGTCTTTAGGAAGGTCCAATACCTCGACCGATTTGTGTTTGTGACTTGCTTGGTAGCGGATATCAATCATTCGCGCGGTGATTTTATTATTCCAACCTATTTCTTCGACACTGGTGAGGACTACTTTGTCGACATTCATCCCTTTTCCAACGGCCGTGGCGAGAGCCACTTGTTCTGGAACATCCTGAAGGTTGGTGACGGTTAAGCCGTGTGGATTGGCCACCAATGTGCTGCTTTTCTCAAGACTAATTTTTTCCCGCGCTTCAGAAGTTTTGATGAGAACACGTTTTGCCTGGGTTTTATACCCTTCGTGTTGAACCAAGATAAAATGCTCCCCTTGAGTCATTCGATCGAGTTTCAGCGGGGTTTTACCTTTCAGCACTCCATTGAGATATACGTCTGCTTTATTGGGAGAAGAAGAAACTTCTAATTCGACCGATTTATTTTTCTTCAAAAATTCTTCTTTGGACTTGCGAAACATTGCCACGGTGCGGGGAGGATATTCTACTTCCGTAATTTCCCGACTGGGATCCAGGCGAACTGCTTCTTTAAATGCCTCTTGGGCATGGCGTGGGTCGTTGTTTCCCATGTGGATATTTCCCAACATGAGGTAGGCGTCCGTTAATAAAAAGTTATCACCGAGGGATAATTTGGAGTCGCGGTAAGTGGAGATAGTATTCTCTAATAGGCGGACTGCATCTTTAAACTGAAAGTTCTTATAAAACTCTTTGGCCTGAGCAAGATATCGATTGAGAGAGCTGGTGTGGTTGCCTGGATTGCGCAGATTGGGTGAGGCGCTGAAAAATTGATAGGTGCGCTCTTTTGAAATTACCTCTAATTTATCGTTTCGTTTTAATTCATCTCGCAAAGTATCGGTCACTTTTTCGACCGATTCTTGTTTTACCCTACTGTCTTGTAATTCAACCACGGCGACTTTAATTTTTTTTGGATTGGAGGGTGAAGCGTTGGGTAAATCACTTCGGGACGCTCCCCAACAATTCGGCTGTATGAGATAGAAAACGAGAAGATAAACTAAAGGGGAAAACCATCGAAGGTGGGATCGCATGAAGCCTCCTAATAAAATGTGACACTCATCCCAACCTGACTGATGGAAGGAAACAGACCGAAGGTGGCTGTAACTCCAGAAACAAAGAGGGGTCAAATTAAAAACATCTAGCAGCGCGTCATGAAATTGGATAAAACGGTTGGCTTATGTCGCTTAAGAAAAAAAAATTGCTCGCGGTCATCGGGGATCCGGTGGCTCATTCACTCTCCCCCGTGATGCAAAATGCGGCTCTCAAGAAACTTAAACTCCCCTACGAATATATCCCCCTACGAATAAAGCCTGAGCAGCTAAAAGAATTTGCTCAGACGAAAGCAAAACGACTTTTAGGTTTCAACATTACCATTCCACACAAAGAAACGATTCTCCCTTTTTTAGATCGACTGACGTTTGAGGCAAAATTGATTGGGGCGGTGAATACCGTATTACAAGAAAATGGGAAGTTGGTTGGATTTAACACGGATGGATCCGGTTATTTGATGAGCTTAGAGCGTGAGAAGAAATTTAATCCAAGAAATCGTGATATCGTCATGCTGGGAGCTGGAGGTGCGGCGCGAGCGATTGCCACCATTCTGTTATTAAACCAAGCTCGATCGTTAGTGATCGCCAATCGTTCCATTCAACGAGCTCAAGCCTTAGCCCAAGAACTTAGCTCGCATTTCAAAAAACAAAAAATCTTTTGGTGTGGATTAGAAGGAAATGAATTGAAAAAATATTTAAAACGAACACATTTACTGATTAATGCGACGAGTGTCGGTTTGAAGGGAACGCATTTTATCGATTTCCCTTGGAAAGATCTTTATCGTCAAGCGTTGGTGAGTGATATCGTCTATGCACCACAACCGATGACCTCTTTCCTTAAAGAGGCAAAAAAAGCGGGGCACAAAATTCATACCGGAGAAGGGATGCTAGTTTATCAAGGGGCGCTTGCTTTAGAAATTTGGACTGGAAAAAAACCAGATGCTTATTTAATGCGACGAGTTTTATTAAAAGAACTTAAAAAAAATCATAAATTATGAATCCATTCTCTCAACAAGAAGTTCAAAAATATCGCCAATTATTCCCTGTGACTCAACATTGGGTCTATCTCAATCATGCCGGCGTTGCTCCAATTAGTACTCGTGTTTCACAAACGATCTTTGAGGTGGTTCAGCAAGGGGTCGATTTTGGTTACACTCGAGGTGACGAGTGGATGGCGAGAGTGGAGAAAATTAGAGCCCAGTCAGCAAAATGGATCGGGGCTCAGGCTGATGAGATCGCCTTTGTCAAAAATACCTCTCATGGGCTTTCACTGATCGCACAAGGGCTTGAATGGAAATCAGGAGATGAAATTATCCTCAGCGATGCCGAGTTTCCCTCGAATATTTATCCTTGGATGGCGTTAGAAAAAAGAGGGGTAAAGCTTATCAAGATTCCCGAACGAGAAGGTGAACTTCAGCTAGAGCAATTAGAACAACTAGCGACGCCGAAAACTAAACTAATCGCATTAAGCTCTGTGCAATATGCCAGCGGTTATCGTTTACCGATTCAAACAGTTAGTTCGTTTTGTCGAAAGCGTGGGATTTATTTCCTGCTGGATGCCATCCAAAGTTTAGGGGCGTTCCCTATCGATGTTGAAAAGGATCAAATTGATTTTCTTACCGCCGATGCCCATAAGTGGATGCTGGGGCCAGAAGGGGTTGGAGTTTTGTATGTGAGGAAAAAGTTAATTGAGAAGATCGATCCTGTTTTAATCGGTTGGCACACGGTGGTCGAGCCATTCAATTTTGATCAGTATCATTTTACCTTCTCCCCTACTTCGGCTCGTTTTGAAGAAGGAAGCGCAGGAACTTTTTTGATATATGGAATGGGGGGAGCAATTGATTTATTGATGGAAGTGGGGATGGAGCGGATTGGACAGCGGTTACTTTATCTTACCGATTATTTTCTTCAAGGACTCAAGCAATTAGGAATTGAGATTACCAATTCTCCAAATCCTACATTTCGTTCTGGGATTGTGACCTTTCGAATACCGGGAGATCCGTCGGGAACGAAACTTCAGGCTTTGGAACGTCATCTATTTTCTAAAAAGATTTGTGTCACGATTCGTCGTAACAGCCTTCGAGTTTCTCCTCATTTTTATAATACGGAGGAGGAGTTAGATATTGTCCTTCGAGAAATTAAAAAATTTCTGAAGCATCCGGCAGATAATTTATAAAGTCTTTTTCAACATCGGCGGAGCCAGCGTCGCAGCCTCAGCAGTTTCAGCTTCTTTAGTTGGTTCGGAAGGACGCATGGTTTCTGTTACTTCCTTGGCTTTGGTCTCTGCCAACCTAAATAGTCGCGCGATATCCGGTCTGCGGTGAAAAAATGCGGCGTGCTTTGAAGTAAGTTTATTTTCTATCTGAGTGGCGATCTCCTTCGCTCGATGCAGGAAGAGTTGAGATAATTTTTTTTCTCCAATCCTCGTAGCGGCAAGGCTTAAGTGAAACCAAAACTGTAACCAGTCTTCCGTTCTCCCCTGATCCATCCCTGCCCCTTGTAATAATTCCAGATCGCTAGGAACCCATTTTCCTAAAAAAGCCCCTAAGGCCAGACGTCGTAAATGCATGGAATGTTCCAGGGCAGGATATTGTTTGAGTTCTTCACGGGCTGATATTTTTTCAATCAGCTGCTGGGCTTCTTGGAACAATTGGTATTCCAACAATGGTGCGGTGAATGCGAGCAGCACTTCAATCTCTCCCGCCAAGTCCCCCATTTCAGAAAAGTGATTCCCTGCCTCTTTGAGGATCGGAAATGCCTCGGTATATTTTCCTTGAATCAATAAAGACCGCCCCTCCATCAGTTGATAGTAAGGAGCAAGGTGTCTAAAAGACTCTTGTTCTATCATAGCTTTGACATTTCCCAAAACTTTTTGAGCCTCGGGAAAACTTCCGGCCCCAATAAATGCCAAAGCCAAATGCATAGAATGGACGATTTGTTCGAGTAGAGAGTCGGCGGAAAGATGTTGCTTTGCCTTCTCTTCAAGTAGCTGAATCGCCTTTTCGTATTCCCCTTTTTCGATCAGGGCGGCTCCGAGATTTTGGCAGGTGTTGAGAGCGGCTAAGTTGTCTCCGGCTTTCTCGAAATTTTCATAAGCGGCGTCGTAATGAGGAAAAGATTCAGAAAATCTTCCAAGGTGACAATAGAGATGGGCCAATCCTAGATGTGCTTCTGCGATCATGTTTGGCTGGTCTTGTGAAATCTGATCGAGGATTTTTTTTCCTAACTCGAGCGCGGTTGAAAAGTTCCCTTCCGAGATTTTTTGATAAAATTCTTTTTGTTGGTCGGAAAAGGTCAGGTTTTGATCCGGCGAATTCATCAGGATAAGTTTAACCTTTTATCACTAATTATCCAAGGATTGTGAGGTTGGAAAACTTGGCGACCAATTTCTTTAAATCTCCGTTGTGGAAGGCGATGGTCAATTTGCGGTTTTCGGCATTCCCTTCACATCCTCGTATGGTTCCCATTCCAAAGATCGGATGTTTGACCTTGGTTCCGATTTTATATGGATTAGAAGCATCTTCTAGAATGAACTCTTTATTGGTTCTCGGAGTGAAGTTGAAGTCGAACTTTTCTTCGCGGATGACAGGACCAAACATTCCTTCTTGAGGGTCAGTTAGCTCGCCAGGGATATTGCCAAGAAAGCGAGAAGGGAGATTATACTGCTCATTGCCAAAAACTCGGCGACGTTCAGCATGGGAGATATACAAACGTTTTTTGGCTCGGGTCATTCCCACATAGGTCAGCCTTCGTTCTTCATCCATCTCCTCTTCCGAATCCATCGAGCGGACGTGGGGGATCAGCCCCTCCTCCATTCCGACAAAGAACACGGTGTCGAACTCTAACCCTTTGGCAAGATGAAGCGTCATCAGTGGAAGGGCTTGAGCCCGGTCTTCGAAGCTATCAATGTCACTGAGCAGAGAAATCTGATCGAGAAATCCCTGGAGAGTTGGGGTCTCGTTAGAATTTTCATAATCGGCGACGACGTTGACAAACTCTTCAAGGTTTTCCAACCGCCCTTCAGATTCTAAAGTATTCTCATTTTTTAAAGCCTCGATATATCCTGTTCTATCCATGAGAGTGGAAACAAACTGGGAAAGTTTCTCGGTGCTTAACAAAACTTGGAGGTTGAGCATCAGTTGTTGAAATTTTTTCAATCCTTTGCTGGCGCTGGGAGTAATCCCTGCTTCCTCTCCTTTTCCGAGCGCTTCAAAGACCGGAATACCCGTTTGAGTGGCAAATTTTTCCAAACGTTCCACCGAGGTCTTTCCAATCCCCCGAGTCGGCACATTGATAATCCTTCGCAGATGCAGACTATCCTGAGGATTGGCCAACACCCAAAGGTAGGCGATCATATCTTTGATTTCCGCGCGGTCATAAAATCGGGTGCCGCCAAAGATCAGGTAAGGGAGATTGTTTTTGCGAAGTTCGTCTTCAAAGATTCGGGATTGAGCGTTAGTGCGATAGAAGATGGCAAAGTGGGAGAGAGGAATTTGTTCTTCTTCTTGAAGTTTCTTAATCGTCTGCACGACAAAACGGGATTCTTCGATATCGGTTAAAGAACTATAGACCGTGATTTTTTCCCCTTCGGAGTTATCGGTCCACAAAGTTTTTTCTTTTCTGGAGCGGATCGGTTTGACTACCTCCCCTGCTGCCTTGAGGATATTTTTTGTGGAACGATAGTTCTGTTCCAGCTTGATTACCGTGGCGTTAGGAAAATCTTTTTCAAATTCCAAAATATTTCGCACATCGGCCCCGCGCCAACGGTAGATCGATTGATCATCATCTCCAACGACACAGAGATTTTGATGTAGAGAACTTAATAATCGAATCAGTTCATATTGAGCGTGATTGGTATCTTGATACTCATCGACCATCAGGTAACGAAGTCGTTGTTGATATTCGGCAAGTATTTGAGGGAATTTTCGAAATAATTTTACCGGCAAGAGCAATAGATCGCCAAAATCAACCGCATTGTTCTGTTTCAGCTTATTGGAATATTTCTCATAGACCTTTGCCACCTTTTCACTAAAAAAATCGTTGGTTGGATATTCTTCCCATTCGATCAGTTCATTTTTGGCGGCATCCATCCGTGATTGGATGCTTCGAGGAGGAAAAAGTTTGGGGTTGATTTGCAATTCTTCAAGACATTCTTTGATTAAGGTTTGTTGATCGTGGTCATCATAGATGACGAACGATTTTCCATATCCCAGACTTTCTATGTGGCGTCGAAGAATTCGAACTCCAGCCGAATGAAAGGTTGAAATCCAAGTGTCATCCGCTCTTCTCCCCAAAATCTCTCCAACTCTCGCCTTCATCTCCCCTGCTGCTTTGTTGGTAAAGGTTACGGCGAAAATATTCCACGGCGAGACTCTTTTTTCTTGGATAATATAGGCAATGCGATGGACGAGAACGCGGGTTTTGCCACTCCCTGCCCCGGCGAAAAGGAGTAAGGGGCCTTCGGTCGTTTGTACCGCTTGGCGTTGTTCAGGGTTTAATGATGGTAGGTATGAAGAGGACATGGATGAGATATATTTTATTCTACGGTTACACTTTTTGCTAGATTTCTAGGTTGATCAACATCATGCCCTCGATGATCGGCGATATAATAGGCAAGGAGTTGAAGAGGAATCACACTTAACAGTGGCATAAGGTGCGAGTGCATTTTGGGGACATAAATCAGATCCTGAGTCTGAGCTGCAATCCGATGATCCCCCTCCGTTGCAATCGCGATTACAGAGGCCTGGCGGGCGAGCACTTCCTGGACATTTGAAATCATTTTTTCGTAATAATTATCTTGCAAAACTAAAGAGACCACAGGTGATCCCTGCTCGATGAGCGCGATTGGACCGTGCTTGAGTTCTCCCGCGGGGTATCCTTCGGCGTGGAGATAGGAAATCTCTTTCAGTTTGAGCGCTCCTTCGAGGGCAATCGGAAATTGAGGACCTCTTCCAATAAACAGACAATCTTCACCATAGGCATATTTTACCGCCATCTCTTGGATCGATTTGGATTGTTGGAGGACATGTTCCATCTTACTAGGAATCTCCAACAGCTCGCGCAAAAATGATTCCGTGTCAGAACCCTTTAACACCCCTTTTTTTCTTCCCAGCCAAGTGGCGAGCAGATTCAGTGCTACCAGTTGAGCCGTAAAAGTTTTGGTGGCGGCCACCCCGATCTCTGGTCCGGTGTAAGTGTAGAAAACACCATCACTCTCTCTCACCAGAGAACTATCTACCACATTCGTCACTCCCAAAACTTTCGCACCATGCAAGCGGGCATTTTTGACCGCCATTAAGGTGTCGGCGGTCTCTCCTGATTGGCTGATGGCGATGACAAAAGATTTTTTATCTAAAAGTGGTTGCCGGTAGCGAAATTCACTCGCTTGTTCGACAATGACCGGAATCTTGAGTGCGTTTTCAAAATAATATCGCCCAATCAAAGCAGCATGCCAGCTGGTGCCGCAGGCAATCATATAGATCTTGTCAACTTGTTGAATCGCCGATTTATTGGGAAATAAAGCATGATTCCCATCTTCGCGAATGGCCCATTTTCTTGAATCGAGATGCCCTCGAATCGTGTCGGTGATCGCCCGAGGCTGCTCAAAAATTTCTTTGAGCATGAAATGTTTGTAGCCCCCCTTCTCCGCCATCGCGAGTGTCCAAGAAATCAGCCGGGGTTCGCGATGAATTGATTTTCCAGAAAGATCTTCGATGAGGAAACTATCCGACTTTAGGTTCACCAACT
Organism: bacterium; assembly: GCA_041746775.1. Lineage (GTDB taxonomy): Bacteria > UBA10199 > UBA10199 > DSSB01 > DSSB01 > JBGTGJ01. Next base: position 26,935 of record JBGTGJ010000065.1, on the reverse strand, counting down.
CCCCATCCTCTAAAAACAAAACCTTTTTGGTATATGGAAGCAATGCAGGAACATCGCTCGCCAAAAAATTTTCCCCTGTTCCAAATCCCAACACTAAAGGACTCCCCTGCCGCGCAATGTAAATAGATTCGGGATCTTTCTCATTTAAAAGAGCAATAGCATAAGAGCCTCGAATTTTTTGGAGTGCTTTTCGTAACGCCTGCAAAGTTTGTGGGTGATTCTTTAGTTCTGCCGCAACAAGGTGGGATAAAATTTCGCTGTCGGTATCGGAAGAAAAGGAATGACCTTTCTTGGTCAGCTGCTCGCGCAGTTCCGAATAATTTTCAATGATCCCATTGTGAACAATCGTGATCGGTCCATAACGATGCGGGTGTGCATTAACCTCCGAAGGTCGGCCATGTGTGGCCCAACGGGTGTGCCCAATTCCGATCGATCCCGACGGAAGATCTTTCATGGCCAGTTCACGCAGTTGAATTAGTTTTCCCTGAGCTCGAAGAATCTTGGTCTCTTCATTTTGCAGGATCGCCATCCCAGCCGAATCATAACCGCGATATTCCAGGCGAGATAATCCATCTAAGAGGATGGGAGCTGCTTTTTGAGGACCGATGTAGCCGACGATTCCGCACATATTTTCGGAAATCGAACATTGAATATCGAACATCGTTAGTTAATCTCGATGTTCGATATTCAATGTTCAAAGTTCACTTTTTACGCTTCAGAGATTTTTGTTCTACTCTAGATACTGTTAACGTTCCCGCCGGAACATTCTTTGTCACAGTCGTCCCCGCCCCCACATACGCTCCTTTACCGATACGGACTGGTGCAATCAGCTGAGTGTCGCTGCCGATGAAGACGTTGTCCGCGATGTGAGTCGAGCTCTTTTTCTTTCCGTCATAATTGCAAGTGATCGTTCCAGCTCCGATGTTGACGTTGGAACCAATGACGGCATCTCCAATATAGCTTAGGTGATTCGCTTTACTCCCTTTGCCTATTTTGGATTTCTTAAGTTCCACAAAGTTTCCAATGCGAACATGATTGGCAAGCTTTGTTCCGGGACGAATCCGCGCAAAAGGTCCAATAACCGATTCAGCACCAATAACCGCATCTTCGAGATAACTATAGGCCTTAAGTTGAACTTGGTTGCCGATCTTGGAATTTTTGATCACACAACCGGTTTCAATCAAAGACCCCTCACCGATTTGAGTATTTCCTGATAAGCGAACACTGGTTTCTAAGAAGCTGTCGGGATGAATGCGAACGGAACTTTCAATATACGTCGTTTGCGGGTTTTGAATCGTGACCCCTGCCGCTAGGTGACGTAGGATAATTTTTTGTTGCAGCCACTGTTCAAGATAAACCAGTTCCGTTCGGGTATTGGCTCCTAAAATCTCGTAAAACTCTCGGACCAAGTGGGCATTGGCATTCCACCCCTCGGCATGGGCCAGTGAAACGAGCTTTGTAAAGTAAAATTCTTTTTTTATAGGGTCTTTGGAGATTTTATTGAGGGATCCCTTTAACCAGTTGTTATCTATTATATATATGCCCGCATTGATTTCGTTGATCTGTCGCTCTGTTTCGGTCGCATTCAACTCTTCGATGATATCGACGAGTTTCCCTTCTGCGTCTCGAATGATCCTTCCATAACCATAAGGTTGAGTCGCAATCGCGGTTAGTAGAACTAATGGGGAAACATTCGACTTCTTGAGTAACTCTTGGAGAGTATTCTTTTGAAGTAAAGGGACATCCCCATTAAGAATAAGAATTTTTCCACCCTGAGGTTTGAGTGTTTGAAGACCAACTTGAACGGCGTGTGCCGTTCCTAACCTCTCCTTTTGATGGGCGAATAAAATCTCTTTTTGACCTTTGAAGTGTTCTTGCAGGCGCTCCTTATCATTTCCAACCACAATACAGATTTTTTTTGGTTTCATGGACCGAGCTAGGTCGACGACATAATCGATCATCGGTCGTCCACAAAGTGGGTGCATCACTTTATTAATTTTGGATTTAAAACGGGTCGCTTCACCAGCGGCAAGAATGACGACTTGAAGTGATTCCATGAGGGGTCGTTGCCTAAATCGGTTTGATAAAAAGATCAATGGCTCATGTGATAAAAATATATTTTCCATTCATTGACAATCAGCAAAACGGTTGATTAAGGGCGGAAGGATGTTTCATTTAAATCGTCTGGTGATCGCAAGTTGTTTAGTTTTCATAGCCAGCTGTGCGGTGCCAAAATATATTCCTCAAGATTTAGATCATCTCAAAACCGAGCAAGAGTTATCCGCCGCCTCCCAACAAGCTTATCATGAAGCGAAAGCAGCCTCTGAAAAAGAGGAGAAACTCAAGCAATCCCAAGCCGGTATTCTTTATGCTCAAAAATGCTTACGGAAAAATGACCAACAGATTAGTTGCTTGTATTACGATGTCTTGAATACCGGCATCTTTGTTCAAAATCATTTTCCCGGATACCAAAAACATCTTCAAAAAATGGTTTCTCACTGTGAGAAGGTGGTCAAATTAGAGCCTGCGTTTGAACATGGGGGATGTTTTCGAGTATTGGGGAATATTTATCGCGAAGTCCCCTCCTTCTCTTTAAGTTCAAAAGGGATCACTAAAGATTTAGATCTGTCGGTCAATTATCTCCGACAAGGGGTTCAGATCGCTCCCACTTATCCACTCAATCATTTATTTTTAGCCGAGTCGCTTGAAGAGATTGGTGAAAATGAAGAGGCGATTCAAGAATTAAAGGAGTTTGATCGGTTAAAAACAGAAGCCTTAGATCAAGAATACCCTAGCTGGAAAAAGGAGCGAGATAAATTGGCCCAAAAACTGCTTTGACTCAGGAGATGAGTCTATGTAGGTGCATAGAAGAAATGAAATTCATTAAGGGAGGATTTTTTTATGGCCAGTATTAACAAAGTCATTCTCATTGGCAATCTCGGGAGTGATCCCGAAGTTCGCTTCACCCCCAATGGGACCGCGGTTGGAAATTTTAACATCGCGACCAACGAATCCTGGAATAATAAGGATGGTAAAAAGGAAGAGCGTACCGAGTGGCACAAGATTGTCGTTTGGGGAAAAACCGCGGAAAACTGCGGCGAGTATCTCTCCAAAGGGCGTCCTGTCTATATCGAAGGGCGTCTGCAAACGCGAGAGTGGAATGACAAAGATGGCAACAAGCGTTACACTACCGAGATCGTTGCTCAAACCGTTCAATTTTTAGGGATGCCGGGGGAAAAAGGTGGAGAGTCGGTACCACGATCCAAATCCTCCCCTGCTCCTTCCAATTTTGCTGAGGCGGCACCGATGGAAGTGGAAGATGACATACCATTTTAGACAAAAGGAATTTTCTCATGACTATCCATAAAGTTTTAATCGTCGGTTCTGGTGGAGCTGGACTCACGGCAGCGATTTATGCTGCTCGAGCAAACTTAAATCCTACGGTTATTGACGGCAGCCTTCCTGGTGGACAATTGACCACGACGACCGATGTCGAAAACTTCCCGGGATTCCCTGAAGGAGTGATGGGGCCTGAGTTGATGGAGAAGATGCGAGTTCAGGCGGAGCGATTTGGAACTAAAATCGTTTCGGGGCAGGTGCAAAAGGTCGAGCTAAAAGATAAAATCAAAAAACTTTGGGTCGATGGTCAGGAGATGCAGACGCACACTCTGATCATTGCGACAGGGGCCTCCCCTAAATTGATCGGATTGGAAGTAGAAAAGAAACTGATGGGGAAAGGGGTTTCTACCTGTGCCACTTGCGATGGTGCCTTTTTCCGCAATGCCGATCTCGTGGTGGTGGGGGGTGGAGATTCGGCAATGGAAGAAGCGACCTTTCTCACCAAGTTTGCCAAAAAAGTTTACCTTGTTCATCGTCGCCATGAACTGAGAGCTAGCAAGATCATGCAAGAGCGGGCGTTTAAGAATCCTAAGATCGAATTTATCTGGGATTCCGTGGTCCACGACATCCTCGATATGCAAAAAGGGGAAGTGACTGGGGTGAAAATCAAAAATCTCAAGACAGATCAGATTCAAGATCTCAAAGTCGATGGAGTCTTCGTTGCCATCGGGCATACCCCCAACTCTCAACCTTTCGCGAGCCAGATCGAAACCGATCCTCAAGGTTATATCCTCACCAAAAATGGCAGTGAAACCAATCTTCCCGGTGTCTTTGCTGCCGGAGATTGTGTGGATCATGTCTATCGACAAGCGATCACCGCGGCAGGGATGGGATGTATGGCGGCGTTGGATGCGGAGAGATATCTTGCTTCGCTTGGGTTGGATGAGTAACCTTCCGAAAATAAAATAATCCATTCGATTTTCAAACTATTTTTTACAACTCGTTCCCACGCTCTGCGTTCCGTCTGACCGCAGAGCGGCATGATGCATTCCCACGCAGAGCGTGGGAACGAGTTTTGATTTGATTATTTGCTTTCCAATCTCGTACTTCGAATTTCAAAATTTTTCCTCACTTGGCTTTTCTTTTGCTTTCTCCCTTGGGACATGCCAATCGCCACCCTCCTCTCCGCGGGACTTTTAGGAATCGATGCCTATCCCATTCACGTTGAAGTCGACATCTCTCGCGGCATGCCAGGGTGGTCGACCGTAGGTCTTGCAGAAAGCGCGGTCAAAGAATCTAAAGAGCGAGTCATCTCTGCCATCTATAATAGTGGCTATGAGTTTCCTTTCCGACGCATCACCCTTAATCTAGCTCCCGCCGATGTCAAAAAGACTGGTACCGCTTATGATCTTCCGATTGCCGTTGGTCTATTGGCCGCAGGTGAATTGATTCCACATCAACTTTTTAAAGAATACCTATTACTGGGAGAGCTTTCACTAGATGGCCACCTGCGTCCCATTCGAGGGATCTTGTCGATTGCCTTGCTCGCCAAACAGTTGGGGATGAAAGGGGTCATCCTTCCGCTCGAAAATATTTGGGAGGCGAAATTAGTCGAGGGGCTTGAGATTTTAGGGGCAAAAGATCTTCCTCAGGTCGTTGAATTTTTTCTAGGGAAAAATCTCCTCGCGACGAATCAGTCTTCCCCTCCTCCGCCGAAAAAATATGCTGAAGCTCCATTAGATTTTTCAGAGGTAAAAGGTCAGCCGTTCGCCAAGCGCGCCTTGGAAGTTGCCGCTGCTGGTTTTCACAATCTGCTGATGGTGGGTCCCCCGGGTACCGGCAAAAGTATGCTTGCCAGTTGTCTTCCGACCATCCTGCCACAGATGACATTTGAAGAGAGTCTTACCACCACCAAGATCTATAGTCTGTTAGGATTACTGAAGGCGGTGGATGGTCTGATTGTAGAACGCCCATTTCGCTCCCCTCATCATACGATTTCAGATGCAGGTCTCATTGGGGGTGGAACTTATCCACGTCCAGGAGAAGTGAGTCTTGCTCATAACGGCATTTTATTTTTGGATGAACTGACGGAGTTTAAAAAGAATGTGTTGGAATCACTCCGACAGCCACTCGAAACCCAAATCGTTACGATCGCACGAGCGATGCAAAGCCTCACCTACCCTGCTCGCTTTTTATTAGCCTCTGCGATGAATCCCTGCCCTTGTGGGCAGTTAGGAAACCCGCAGGCGACTTGTCTATGCCCTGCAACCGCCATTCAGCGCTATCAAGCAAAGATCAGCGGACCATTACTCGATCGTATTGATCTGCAAATCGAAGTTCCACCGGTAAGTTATGCGGAGTTGAGTGCCGATACTCAGGCAGAGACGAGCGAAAAAATCCGAGAACGTGTTCAGGTCGCGTGGGAAAGGCAAGTTCATCGATTTCAACAAACCTCCATCTTCAGCAATTCTCAGATGCGTCCACGAGAGATCCGATCGTATTGTCAATTGGAGTCGGGAGCTGAAACGCTTTTAGAGCTGGCGATCAAAAAGTGGGGATTGTCAGCGCGAGCCTATAGCCGAATTTTAAAGGTGGCGAGAACAATTGCTGATCTAGGAAATTCTGAAGGGATTCAAGCCGTTCATTTAAGTGAGGCGATTGGATATCGATCTTTGGATAAAAAATTGATTCGTTAACTTTTGAGATTATTTTTCTGAATAAATACATCCAGAAGATAACTGGTTACGGCGTCAATGACGCGAGGAAATTTATAAAAATCTTCAAGCCCCCCCTCTACCCGCTTTTGAATTTTCTTTTTGAGCTGAAGTTCGTTATTGTAGGACGGTTCGACTCTCTTTTCTTGAGTCATTGATAAAACCATATTTTGTTGCGGCCCTAATACCCGCATGCTGCGACTCATTTTTTCATTCCTTGATTAAGTTGTTAGCGTTTTCAAAGATATTATCGAGCGAGTTTCAAAGAAGTTGCTAAATTTTTTTAATAATTTCATAAACTTTTTGAAAAATTGTGTACGAATTTGGCGAGAGATCTCTGCTTCAATAATCGATGTTTACTTTTTTAAAATCCCAATGCTATAAGCCGCCAGTCTTTCCGCATCTTATTCAAACAATTACAGCGTATACTTTATCAATTTCCAAACCGAAAGAAGGTGAAGAATGATTTCAAAAGGGACAAATATCGAACCCGCAAATGGGAAATTAGGAATTTTAATGGTGGGACTTGGAGCCGTTAGTACAACTTTTGTGGCAGGAGTTGAACTGATTAAAAGAGGATTATCTAAACCGATCGGCTCTCTTACTCAAATGGGACATATTCGCTTAGGAAAACGGACCGACAAAAAGAACCCAATGGTCAAAGATTTTGTTCCGATTTCTAAATTAGAAGATTTGGTGTTTGGTGCATGGGATATTTTTCCTGACAACGCCTTTGAAGCTGCCACCAAGGCAGGAGTTTTAAAACCTTCCGACCTCGAACCGATCAAAGATTCTCTTCAAAACCTTAAACCAATGGCCGGTGCCTTCGATCAAAACTTCGTTAAAAAATTAGATGGCAAACATATTAAAAAAGGGACCCGACGTGAATTGGCTGATCAGGTGATCCAAGATATTCAAAATTTCAAAAAACAAACCGGAGTTAGCCGAATCGTGGTCATCTGGTGTGGTTCAACCGAAGTCTTCATTCAACCAGGCCCTGCGCATCAAAGTATCAAAACATTCGAAGAGGCTTTAGATAAAGATGATAAGACGATTTCTCCGAGTATGATTTATGCCTATGCTGCGTTGAAGCTTGGAATCCCTTACGCCAACGGTGCCCCCAACCTAACCACTGACACCCCTGCCCTGTTAGAATTAGCTCAGGAGATGAAGGCACCGGTCTCCGGAAAAGATTTCAAGACTGGTCAGACCTTGCTGAAAACTATCTTGGCACCTGGACTTAAGTCCCGTTTCATTGGACTTCGAGGTTGGTTCTCGAGCAATATTTTAGGAAACCGGGATGGAGAGGTGTTGGATGATCCAGATTCTTTCAAGACCAAAGAAGAAAGCAAGCTCGGAGTATTAGATACGATACTCCAGCCAGAGCTTTACCCCGATCTCTATGGGAATTTTTATCACAAGGTTCGCATCCACTATTACCCCCCTCGTGGCGATAATAAAGAGGGTTGGGACAATTTGGATTTGGTGGGATGGCTTGGCTATGACATGCAGATGAAGATCGATTTTCTCTGCCGTGATAGCATCTTGGCAGCTCCACTAGTTCTCGATTTGGTGCTCTTTATGGATCTCGCGAAACGGGCTGGCATGAAAGGGATCCAAGAATGGCTCTCTTTCTACTACAAATCCCCGATGACCGCTCCTGGTCTCTACCCTGAGCACAATCTCTTTATCCAAGAGATGAAGTTGAAAAATACTCTTCGATTTTTAATGGAAGAAGATCAGATTACTCACTTAGGTATAGAGTATTACGAGTAGACTCTTTATTTTTGAATCCATCATAGGGCGAACTTCGGTTCGCCCTATTTATTTTTTGGGAATTTTGTCCACTGATCAAAGTTAATTCGAAATAACATCTCCCCTAAAAAGTTGTTCCGATCGTTCCCCTCAACAAAATCAAAATTCAATACTCGCTCGTAACCAAGCCGGATCCTAAAATCTAACGGTAACTCCGCCATTCGATGATACCATTCACTCATGAATCTAATTCGATATTCGTTGGGGTTATCTTGAACCTTTTCAAACCGGTCAAGAATCTCTCCGACTCCGACATAAATATCATTGCTTCTCGATTCAACAGCCGAGGAAAAGGACAACAAGTTTTCTCGATTAAGATCCCAACCGGTCTCGAGATAAACGGCATTACCATCAGGCCCTAACGGGTCTCCTAAGACGAGATCATTTAAGGTCCAACCCGAAGTGAACTGGCTATGGCGGTAATAACGGATACCAGTATGGTGAAATTCCAGCCGAAGATCTAAACGCCCCGAACGATTCACCCTAGGGGCATAAAATCCAAAGACATATCCCACATCATCGACGAAATTTGGTTTGAACTCGTTGTGGATGTCATCAAAGGCCATCTCGAGATAAATCTCTAACCCTTGAGCCGGTGGGATACGAAAACGGAAATCGACTCCGCCAAATTTGTTTCCGATCTGGATCTGATTATTGGAAACCTGGCTAAATGGAAAAACATCCAAGACCCGATCCCCGAACGAGGCCTCGGGAGAACCTTCTCCCCCTGACTGCACCCCTAAAAATCCCCCTATTTCAAAATAGGAGAGCGGCTCAATGCTCCACTTATAGGTCGCAAGATAGGCATGGGGAAAATTCTGTTCTGGCCCCAGATCAGAATAGAAAAAGCTGATCTTATTGGGGCCGAGGTAACGAAACACCCATGGTAAGAAGAAAGGGGAATCATTGGAGATCTTTATTAAATCGAGCGGGCGCGGGGTGGTGGAATACAAAAGCCCGACATTTCTACCCTGCCCCCACAAAATGTTGTCTCTACCGATTTCGACCTCAAAATTTTTGACAAAAATTTTACCGTAGAGATTTTGAAGATAAACGTTGTGGTCATCTGGTTCCCCTTTTCCCCAAGCGAGTTGAAAGCGGGGTCGAGCTAAAAAAGCAAAATGGTTGGAGAGTCGAAACCAATGATTTGTCTCCAGCGCCAGGTTAGCCCCATTGACAAGATGTCGCCCCTCTCGATTTTGTAAGAGGGGATTAATTTTGGCATCAATCAAACCAAGTCCGTTGGAAGTTGGGACGATTCGGGAGGGGCTGTCGGTCGCTAAAACTCCAACTTCCGTTTTTTCCAGTGGATGCAAGGAGTACCATTTGGTTTCGCCAGGGATGGTGCCATTTTGCACTAACTCCTCATGATAATCTTTCCTCAAACGGTCGAGGATCTCCTCAATATAGGTCTGTTTTTTTTGTTTTTGAATATATTGAGTGTGATAGTTTTGGTCCGCCTCCGCAATGATTCTGGCAATCTCTCGTCGCGAGTAAGGACGCTGACCTACGATGACGATTTTAACCAAACCAAACCCGATTAACTTATCCAAGTCGTGATAAACAGGATCTAAGACAGAGACATTGATGGAGGCTTGGGAAAATGCAGGGATTGGAAGCGATAATGTTCCAATAAGTGAGAATAAACCACAGAGTCCTAAAAATAATTTTCCTATTTTCATCGGAAAAAGTGGCTAAAGGGGATTAAAGGGGATGTCAACGAATGATCCGAACGATTAAATACGGTGGGGAAGTTTGATCATTTTAAATTTCTTCACGAGGGTTTTATAGACCTGGAACGGTTCCCCTTCTTTGGAAAAGGGGTTGTAGAAAAGGTCTCGCAGCGCTTTTTTGCTGATTTTTTCTTGAATCATCGCGTGATACAAAAGTTCACCTAAAATATATCCCAAGGCATGACTCACACCGAAAAAAAGCTCATGATTTTTGACTAAATGATTGGGATTGGCGATCGGCTTCCCTTTTTCCTCTCGTTTTTGAATTTGGACAACCATTAGGGCGATTTCAAATTCAAAGCTTCGACCTCGAGGGACGGTCGTCTTCTTAAAATATTCCATCATGCTTTTAAAATCGTTTACCCGCGTACATTTTCGTTTCGAATTGATGATTTTCGAACCAAAAAAACCCAATGCCTCATGAAGCACATTGGCATAAAAGGCATCCTGACTGCTTCGCGGAAATTCATCCCCTGCCATCAAGTGACGGATAAAATGACTTGCCTCTTCGGCGGCATGATTGAGCGAAACATTGGCTAGATAGACCCATTTGTATTTAGGGAAATAATAACTTTCGGAGAGCTCCACCTGGCTGCGGATATTTTTCTTTTCCTCCCGACTTAAGCCCGGATCATCTTGCAGCCGTTCGAGAAAACTAAAATCTCCACAGGTGAATACCTCGACATCCTCTTTTTCTTTGGGAAGTTTGATCCCTAAAAACTTGGCGATCTGATCCGCTAAATCCAAAAAACTATGTTTAGGATCTTGATAGTCAATCTCCCCTTCTTCGTTTTCTAACCAGTTTAAATAAGATTGTTGCCAGACAATCGGAGGGGTGTTGAGCAAACAAAAACTTTTGTCGTCAATTCGCACCACCTCGACTTTATCTTCGAGATGATCTTTAGCTAAGTCGAAATAAATTTTTTCGGAGTTTTGATAAATATACAATTCATTGAGTTCTTTCCCATTGCCGACCTGTTTCTTTACACGTGCAGGAAGGTTTTCGGGGGCAATATGCAGGTCTCCCACAAATATAATTTTTTTATATCCAGGATGCTTTTCCGAAATATCCGCCAATGTCTTGGCCATCGCTTCATCCCTTCGCTTTAAACCGGCGCCAAAAGGGGCTGATTCGATCCCATAAACATCCACCTGGTAATATCGGGCAAAATCAAAGATCGGTTCAAAATTTTCCCACAGATCAAAATAGAAATTCTTTTTAAGATTGATCCCTTTGAGAAAGCCCGCGAGGGTCAGTTTGAGTTGAAGGAACTTTTCAACCAGTGTCTGATGTCGCTTGTGTAGGAATTCCAAGCAGATGACAAATTGATCGGTTTCACCAATCAGCATCTTAAGGATTCTCAGTAATGAACGCTGTGATTGGCGATTGGTATGGTAATCCCCCAAATAGATCCATTCAGCCTTAGCAAGTTGTTGTTTTAGATCTCGAACTTCGGCAGGTTTTTCAAAACTCTGAACATGGCGAAGATAATTCTTTTCGTATTTGGAAAACCCTGGCTCACTAATGAGAATGGAATCTTGAATGATCTTTTGATTTTTTTTAAAGATCCTTTTTTGCAGCTGAATGAGTTCTGTGCGAGGAGAAAGGGTATTCATCTTGATTATCTTCTATTTTAAACTAAAAAACGGTGGAAATAAAATATCCAATTTTCCTCCCAATGACCAATTCCAACGATCATCCCCTTCGTCAAAACCTAAATTAACCCCTCTTTCAAAATTCACGGCGGTCTCTCCGATTAAATGGGAGTTGAATCGATGCCAAATCCCCACCTGCCCACGATAGCGACTTTCAGTCGGTCCATTGAATACCTGGTTTGGTTTCGAATCATATAAGTTACTATCTCTTTGATCATAATAAAACCCAAGCTTAAATAAGTTATTGAGATTCGCCTCATAACGAAATTCAACCTTCACCCCTTGAGCATCAGGACCCAGCGGGTCCCCCAATAAAAATCGATTGATCGTCAACCCGTTGGTATAGACAGGGTGACGGGCATAGCGTGGTGAAAGCCAACGATATTCTAACCGTAAATCAATCGTTCCGGAATGATTCAGCCTGGGAAAATAAACCCCTGCCAGGTAGGACATATCATACTTCAATATTTGCGAGAGGCTCGCATGGATATCTTCTAAATAAAATTCGCTATAAATCTGAAAACCGTTCCAAAGCGGAATAGTTCCTAAAATCTCTAAGGCGGCATTTCGATCGACATTCTCTTCCGGCTTTTCTCCATTTCCCCCAAAAAGAAATCCTAGTGAGGTTCCAACTTCAAGATAACGAGTCGAACGATGAGAATTTTTTACGGCGAGAAACCATGGATATGAAAACCGCTGTTCAGGACCGAGATTTGCTAGAATGAGACTCCACTGTGCCTCGCCAAAATGTTTGAAGAAGAAAGGGTAACGGAAAGTTCCTAGACTAGAGATTTTTGCCATATCGAGCGGACGAGCTTCATGAGAAAAGAAAAGTCCACCGGTCGGGGTAACTCCCCATTGTACAGCATCTCGACCGATCTCGATCCCTAACCGTTTCCAAGTGAATTGAGCGTTGAGTCTTTGAATAAAAACTTTATCCACCCCATTCCCATTCTCGCTATCTTCCCCTTGCGGAAACTGAAATTGATATCTCGGCTCAAACAACAATGAAAAATGTGATCCTAGTTGTGCCCAATGGCGTGTTTCAAACGCGAAATTACTCCCACGGACGTAATGCCTCCCCTCGTCATTTTCAGTGAGAGATTGAATTTGTGCGGTGACCCCTCCTAGACCGTTTTCGGGAATCACTGCTTCTGTGTTTTCACCCAAATAAATGTATTGAAATCGAAGACGCTCAAAAAGATCACCATAAATATGATTGGCCTTCTCTGAATTTGGATCTAACGCGTCTAGATCGCGAGCGAAATCATGCTTGAGCTCCTTTAAAATTTTATCGACATAAACCTTTTCGCGATGCCTCCTGGCCGATTCTTTGATGGAGATATCTTCGTTCGTCCGAAAACGCTGTTCAAAGTTTGGATATCTTTGGGTTGCCTCTTTGATCATCTGAGCCACCTCTTGCCGGGTGTAGGGGCGATGTCCGACGATGGTCGAAACGATCAGTCCGTGTGCCATTAATTTATCGAGGTAACGGTAGGCGGGGTCATCCTGTGAAAGAGTGACAGAGGAAAACGCTGTTCTAGCCAATGATATCAGCGCAACGACTAGAATGAGATAAAACTTAAAACGCTTGCCAAACAGTGCAAGATTTTCCATGTGCTCCCCATGCAGGTGAAACAAAGACGGTGGTTACTCAATGTGGGAGGGATTATCCTCTCCATTCTTTTTCTCTATTTATGTTTTCATTCCCTCGATGCGCAAGCAATTAAACAGACCTTTTTCATTTCTCGCCCCTGGCTGCTCGTGGTGGTGGTACTTTTAAATGTCTTATTGTTGGTGGTGAGAACCTACATTTGGGATTTATTAATTAGACCCTTAGCACGTCTCCCTTTTTGGACACTTTTTGATCTGATGCATGTTGGCTACATGGCCAATAACCTACTACCGCTCAAGGCGGGGGAATTCTTTCGCGCTAGTTTTATCTCGAAAAAATGGAAACTGAATTACACTCAAGTATTAACGACGGTGGGGTTAGAAAAATATTTTGAAGGGTTTGCCTTATTGATCCTCTTTGTCATCGTTGCGCTCAACCTCTCCATTCCTGTCTGGATCAAGACTGGAGCATTGGTTTTGGGGATGATGCTCGTCTCCATTCAAATTCTATTAATTTCGTTATGGAAGCAAAAGATTGATCTTAGCAAATGGGAAAAGAAACATCCTTTGATCTATCATCCCATCAAGTTTTTCTATCATATCGGGGAAGGGTCACAAACGCTTCGTTCGGGCTCTTCTTTTTTGACCTTACTCAGTTGGGGAATGTTGACCTGGGGGATTCAATGGGTAATGTTGCGTTTGATCGAGGTCGCCTTTCATTTACAGGTAAATCCTTTTGTCACCTTTTTTGTCATCATTGCCATCAATCTGGCGATCTCTCTGCCAAGTGCGCCGGGTAACCTAGGGACCTTTGAATTGGCAACGGTCCTAGCGTATACTTCTCAAGGGGTCGACCGAGTGACGGCTTTGGGCGTCGCGTTTTATTTTCATTTCTTGCAGATCATCCCTGTCACTTTGATTGGATTGTATTATTATTTCCGCTGGGGCATTCGAATGAGGGAGTTAGAACACGCGGTAGAAACAAAGGCAGAAACTCTTTAAGAAAATAAGTATTCGAGATCTTCCATCTTCAACTGTTTTCCTAAAGCAGAATCGACCCCCAATAATCCCTTGGCCAAACTCTTTTTATTCTCTTGGAGTGACAAAATCTTCTCTTCAACGGAATTTTTGGTGATTAATTTATAAGAAAAGACATGCTTAGTCTGACCTATCCGATGGGCTCGGTCAGTCGCTTGATCTTCAACGGCAGGATTCCACCATGGGTCGTAATGGATGACGTAATCGGCACCTGTTAAATTAAGACCGGTTCCCCCTGCGCGGAGGCTGACAAGGAAAATAGGAATATTAGGGTCTTGATTAAAATTTTTAATCCGCAGCTCTCTTTTACGAGTTCTCCCATCAAGATATTCATAGCGAATATCTGTTTTCTCTAGCCATTTTCGATGCAAACTCAACATCTCGACAAACTGGCTAAATACCAGGATACGATGCCCTTCGCTCACCACCTCTTCGACGAGGGATTTAAACTCTTCCATCTTCCCGGAATGAATTTCATGTTTCTGAAATTGAGGACCGAGGAGATAGGGATGACAGCAGACCTGACGCAACCGAAGTAGACCGGTAAGGATCGAAAATTGGCTTTTAGCAATCCCTTTGGCCTCAACGTCATGAAAGACATTTCGACGAGCTGCTGCCAAGACTTCATGGTAAATCTTTTGTTGTTCGTGTGTCATCTCACAATAATGGGTAATCTCTGTTTTGGGCGGAAGCTCTTTAGCGACCTCCCCTTTCACCCGACGCAACACAAACGGGAAAATACGCCTGCTCAAATGCTGAAGAGGTTCTGGTTTTTTTGCCTCTTCGATCGGTTGTTGGTATTTTTTTCGAAAGTGAGCGTACCCTCCTAAAAATCCCGGCATCAAAAAGTCAAAAATCGACCAAAGTTCGGAGAGATGATTTTCCAACGGAGTACCGGTGAGTGCCCAGCGTTGGTCCGCTTTTAGTTTTTTGATCAACTGAGCAGTTTTGCTGCGAAAATTTTTGATATTTTGCGCTTCATCGAGAATCACCGAGCGCCATTGGGTTTCATTCAACAATTCATAATCTCGTCGATACAATGCATAACTGGTCAATAAGATGTCTGCTTGCGGAATTTGATCCACAAATTTTTTCCGATCGGGACCATTCCAAACTAAGACATTCATCTCTGGCGTAAATTTTTTTGCCTCTTCCGCCCAGTTAAAGATAACCGAAGTGGGGGCGATGACCAAATTAGGGGCCTGCCCCTCACGATCTTTTTTCGATTTAAGATAACTCAATGCCTGAACTGTTTTTCCTAACCCCATGTCGTCTGCTAAAATTCCATGCAGGTGATATTGGTTGAGAAAGTGAAGCCAATTGAATCCATGATGCTGATAATCGCGCAGGATCGTTTCCAAGCCTGCAGGTAAAGCCAAGGATGGAATCCCCTCAGCCTTTTTCAAAGATTCGACCATCTCTTGTAGAATTGAATATTGTTTGTAATCAAGCTTCACCATTTCGCTGAAGAATGAGGCGTGGAAATTGGAGAGTTTCACCTTCCCTGACGAATCAACCTCCCCTTCTACTTCGAGCAATTTCTCTTCAAATCGGCGCAGCGAATCGGCTTCAATTTTGACAAACCCCTTTTCAGGAATTTGAAGATATTTTCTTCCTTCTGCCATCATTGCCTGAATCACTTCATAAGAAATCGGGACTCCATCGATCTCAAATCCAATTTTAACTTCAAACCAATCGGTCCCTGATTTGACCACCTTCCCTTCCATGTGGGTTTCGGAGACTTCACCCATAAAACGAAATCGATTTAGTTGAGGGGGATTAGTGAGGTACCCTTTTTCTTGGAGAGATTGAGTTTGGGTAGAAAGAAAATCGAATGCCCGTTCGCCACGAGTTTCAAAATGGGTGAGTCCAGTTCGTTGAAAACCTGCTTCGATGAGTTGTTGGATTATCTTTTTCTCAAGCACCAGATCCCGCCGAATCCCGATGATCTTATCCCCCACGGTAACTTGAACGAGCGCCTCGGAAGATTCTTGATGAGGAGGGACAAGATGTTCTCCGTAGGAAAAGTGGAGTTCGAGATTGAGTTGTTCTTTATTTTCATCCTCTTCTAATTGAATCTTGGGGCTACCTGCGAGATCGACAATATCGGGGACTTGATAACCGGCGGGAAGGATCACTTGCGGCTTGCGCTGCAGCGTCACCAAAATCTCTTGGATAAACTCGACCGCCTCTTCTCCATGAAGGGTCAACTCTCCTTCGGCGCTAAAATCAGTGAGGTAGTCGTTGAGCAAAGTATTTTTGATCGGGAAGAACTTTCCTTGATGAAATAGCCACGACCGAGTTCCGGAATAAATCTTGGCATCATTAAGAGAGAGATCTTCGTCTTGAATCGGGTCATAAAATTTTAACTTTAATCGAACCTGAGAGGCGGTCTGTTCCAACAATTCGGTGATCGGCATAAGAAAGTTGGCTGAAAAGTTTATTTTTTTTCCGTTATTCAGCAGCCCAACTTGCGGAAATCTTGCAAGCTTCGAGATAAAAAATGCGACATGCTTCTTGGGGATAACGTAGTACCCATCATTGGAGTTAAGCCGCGCAAACCTCAGCAGGTTTTGAGCAAACCGCCGATGCTCGGGGTCGAGATCGCCACGATGCTTGTCTAAAAAATTAAGTCCCAGGGCGTGGATCCCAAATTGTTCAAAGCTCGTGATGAGTGATTTTTCAAAAAAAACTTTAATCAGGAGAGTTCGATATTTTGGATCAAAGCCAATCTGGTAACTTAACTGTTTATAATTTTCTTCTTCGAGAGGTGGCAGTGACATAAGAACACTCTATCTTAGTTGATATTTAAAAAAAATTCTAGGAAGCTTTTCAATGGCATGGGATCTGCAAGTTGCCAAAGTCTATGAAGAGAACCCTCTATTTATTTTTTATACTTTTTACTTCTTGTTATTCGGTCGATTCATTCGAGGAACGGACTCCCGTTCCGATCTCTGTTTCAACAGCTGATTCTACGCCGCTTCAAAAACTCACAATTCATCTTCCTTACGTTGGCCAAGGGGACGCCACATTGATTCAACTACCAGGTGGAGAAACGTTTCTCATCGACACCGGTCCTAAATCAACTGGGCCGGCTTCTCTACTTCAATTATTGAAGAATTTAAATATCAAAAGCTTAAATGGAATAGTTCTCACTCATTATGATGCCGACCACATCGGCGGTTTCGCCCCTTTGGTGACTGGGGGGGATGGGGTGTTGGGAACGGAAGATGATGTCGTAGTTGAAAAAGTCTATGACCGTGGAGGGGAACCGCTGGATAGCAGCCCGGAATTTCCTCATTACTTAGCAGCGATTCAGGCTTTGCGTATCCCTCGAATCACTTTAGCTCCTGGCGATCTCATCGACCTTGATCCAGACGTTAAAATCACCTGCATGTCAGCAAATGCCGAGGTGTTTACTGCGCAAGGGGTTCAAAAGGTCGATCTATCCCCTGCTACTTATACGGAGAAGGAGAACGCCACTTCGGTTTCACTTTTGCTGGAGTATGGAGAGATTCGCTATTTTACCTCGGGGGATTTAACGGGTGGGGGGAGTTCCAATGGTTTTTTAACTCCAGATATTGAGACATTGTTGGCTGAAGCAGTGGGTGCCGTTGATCTCCTACACGTCAATCATCACGGTAGTCGATCTAGTTCCAATCCAACTTTTGTGACAGCGACTTCCCCTGCGGTGGTTTTTATCCAAGCGGGAATCAATAACCCTTATGGACATCCGGTACCGGAAGTTGTTCACCGATGGGAGGATATTGGGGCCGAGGTTTTGAGTACTCAAAATGGAGAGGGATTTACTATTCGGACGGATGGGGAACAGTTTGAAATTGAGACGAGTACTAGCTTTTAACTACGAGTATGGGCTATAAGTTTTTTGCATAAATATCTGTATTAAAGCCCAACGTTTAAAGCTCACAGCCCACAGCTTATCAATGCTTCAATTTCTGCTTCTCGATATACTCCCCAAAAAATGCCAAAAACACTCCCAAGAAAAGTCCTAATACCAGCCCAATCATCAAATTGATTTTAATCAATGGGGAACTCGGCCTAACCTTCACCTCCCCTTTATCGATCACTTGAAAGGCTAAATCCTCTTTTGCTTCTTCAATCTTGGCAATTTCATATTGCTGGGTCAGTAAGGCGTGGGCTTTCCCCAAAAGCTCACGATTGAGGGTGAGATATTGGAGATAAACTTGGCTAGGAACTCCTGAGACAACTTCGTTTTTTTTCTCTGCTTGTTTCTGCTGGATCGAACTCAGTCCTGTTTGAAATTCCTCTAATGGCTTTGGTGCATCCTGATAGCTACCGACATCGACGCTTAACTCTGGAAGAATCGAAGAGATCTTATTTTGACTGTAGAAGTTATTGAGTGCCTTTCCTGACTCGAGAAGTTTGGCTCGATTTTTTACTAATTGTTCTTCAATAAAAATTCGGTTGCGTTTAGCGATGGTGAGGGAGTTGTTTTGGATGAAATTTTGTAACTCGATGATCACGCCGTTGACCATATTGGCCGCCAATTGGGGATGATGCATCGTTACCTTAACCTGAATTAAGCCGCTTTTTTTATCATCTTCGACCGTTAAAATATTTTTTCTGAAAGATTTAACGGCATCTTCCATCAGTGGAACTTTTCCAGTGAGATTTGGCAGATAACTGTTAGTTTTAGCATCATATTGCTTGGCGAAAATCACCTTCATGAGGTCAAGTTTTTGTATAGTTTTTTCGGCAAGAGTTTGGCTTTTTAATATAGAAACAATTTCTTTAGATTTTCCCCCACCTAAACCGCCTAAACCTTCAAGTTGTCCACCGACTAATGGAATTGAACCTAACTGCCCCAGCATCGAAGAGAGTCCTCCACTACCGCTCGAAGAAATTGGTAATAATGAGGCTTGACTGGTGTATTTTTTGGGGAGGAACAACGAAATGACAAGAACCAAACTTGAAACAGCGAAGGTTATCGCTAAGATTTGCCATTTTCTCTTTCTGAGGACACGCCAATATTCTAATAAATTGATCTCTTCCTCTTCATAAGGATGAAAATAAGAAGGATGGAGCCAAGAAGGATGAACCACTTGAGCTTCTTTAGGAGTTTCGGTTTGTGGGTTAACTTGATGCATAAAACTATTTAAATAAGGCTGTCGCACTTAAACCAAGAGATGCCACGGTCGGTAATAATCCGATATAAAAGGAATTAGGTACTGCTTTTTCTGGAACCACGATGGTGTCGCCGGGATTAATCACCCCCTCATAAATTCCATTTTTTGCTTTGTTGGTCTTTCCGTTTGGCGTCACCACTTTAATACTTCCGTTTTTGGCTAAATTATTTGTTCCACCCGCTAGGGTTAAATATTGTCGGATGTCAAAATTTTGATTGAAATCGTAAGCCCCCGGGATTCTCACCGCTCCGATCACAAAAACCCGATCTTCGTAGGAAGGATAAAAAATATTATCATTAGGCAGTTTTTTCAGATTGTAATCAAATTCGTGCCCTGCCAAAAATTTATGCGGGGCGATAATCACATCTCCATCCTCGACCTCAAAATGGCTCATGTCATTCGCTTGCGTAGGAACGGGTAAAATCTGTTTCTCGGTTCCTTTACCGTACCGAACCACCTTGATAGTATCTTGGGCATCTAACCCCACCGTGAAACCACCTGCTAGGTCGATAATATCTTGAAGATTTTCTTCTCCCTTTAATTCAAAAAAACCAGGACGTCTTACTGGGCCTTCAACTTCGATCGCTCTCTTCTTAAGCGGAACGAAAATAGCATTGTTATCTTGTAAGTAAGGATTTTGTGAAAGCTGGCCTAAAGTTTTATAAGAGAAAAGGTCGATGTTTTGACCTCTTGACCCGCGCCCGCTTCTTAGCTCTATATATCTCTCTGAACCATTTTTCTTAATTCCTCCAGCCATCTGAAGGGCATCGGTAAGTCGCATCGTAGGAGTAATCCGATAGGTTCCTGGTTGCTTTACTTCTCCTAGTACGTGAACCTGATAAAATAATCCTTTGTCAGCAAACTCATTAGTTCCTAATGGAGCCCTGCTTGAGGTGGAAATTCTTCCATTATTGCCTAGTTCGGAATCTTCTATATCCAATTCTGGTTTTTGATCGCGAAAACTACGAGGAGACCTCTGGTATGACTCATCTTGTAGAAAGAGTCCATTTCGCTGCTCCTGAGATTGAACGTGAATAGGAAAAACTAGTTGAAAAACTATGACGTATAGTAAGGTTTTAGTAATTTTTTTCATTATCACACGATTTTTAATGAAAAGGTTTGTCTAATCATGAAGGCTCTGGGGATTACTCATAAATGTTTTGGGATGCAATGGCTTTTTAAACGTCTAGTCTCATCCTGGATTTGGTCATTAATCCATTTTTTAAATAAGAACTACGTTTGTGTCCTTAAATGATTACAGACGTCTTAAATCGATGCTTGAATTGTCTAGTCACCTTGATTAAAGAGCGAGTTGACATGGAAACTACCGATAAAATCCAGATTCTTCCTCTACTCAGCAACAAAATACAGTCATCAAGTGAACTTCCTTTTAAATTTTATCGTGATTTTTTTAAAAGAATTCTAGATGTTATCTTTTCTCTATTACTTCTTCCTTTTATCCTCCCAATATTGGCATGTCTAATGACATTAGTAAAACTCGATTCGAAGGGGTCGGCACTTTATAAAAGTGAACGAGTCGGAAAAAATGGAAAAAAGTTTTTTTGTTTAAAGATTCGAACAATGTTTTTGGATTCTCATGAAAAGTTGGCGGATATTTTAGATCAAGATAGGATTTTAAAAGAAGAGTATGAAAAATTTTGTAAACTCAAAAATGACCCCCGAGTGACTAGGTTCGGAAAATTTTTACGTCGATTAAGCTTGGACGAATTACCGCAAATATTTAATGTAATTAAAGGTGAAATGAGTTTGGTCGGCCCTCGTCCTGCTTTCGAAATTGAAACTCCAAAGTATGGATTAAAGCTTCCTCAGTATCTATTTGTAAAACCAGGGATCACAGGGCTGTGGCAGGTAAATGGAAGGAATGATGCTTCTTTCGAGAAAAGAGTGAAATTAGATACCCTTTATGCAAAAGAGAGCAATTTGCTGCTCGATTTAAAGATTCTTGTGAAAACTATTCCTGCCTCATTAACAAAACGGGGAGCTTATTAATATAAAATTGGTTCCGTCCGTAATTTCTTCAAGTGCTGATCAACAAAGTTTTTGAATTGGCTTTTAAATCTATTTGGAGAAAACCTCTCGGCATTTTTTCGACACTCCACCGGCAAAAATTTCTCTTGATTACTCTCAAAAAAGTTTACTGCAGAAATTAATGATTTTACATTTTGTTCCTTAAAAAAAACACCCGTTGGTAAACCCTTATCAAATTCTGAACCAGATAACCCATCATCAACTTTTTGTTTAGAATATTCAGGTTTATCCCAGATCCCCTTGATGGTTTCCAAAGCCCCTCCTTTTCCAAAGGCAATCACTGGAGTTCCACAGGCTTGCGCTTCTAAAGGTGTAATCCCAAAATCCTCTTCAGCGGCATATATAAAGGCTCGACTACGTTGCATATAAGCCCTCAAAACTTCTCCGGATTGGAAACCTAAAAAAACAATATTCTTTCCTGCCTTAGAAACTATCTTTTTATAATCAGGACCATCCCCAATGATCACAAGTTTCTTTTCCGGCATCTGAGCAAATGCCTCTGCAATCATATCAATTCTTTTATAAGGGACCATTCGTGAGACAGTAAGATAACAATCCTCTTTATTTTCGCTCAAGTTATAATAAGATATATCTACGGGTGGATATATTACCGTTGATTCACGGCGATAAACTTTCCAAATTCGCTTCTTAATAAACTCTGAAATAGAAATAAAACTATCTACACCATTTGATGTACGATGATCCCATAAGCGTATTCGATGTAGCATCCAGCGAGCAAACCAGCTCTTAATTCCTTTATTCAGAAAAGACTCTTTTAGATACTGATGCTGAAGATCCCAAGAATAACGAATTGGTGAATAGCACATGCATATATGCATTTGATCAGGGCCTGTTAAGACACCCTTTGCCACAGCATGAGAACTTGAAATAATTAAATCGTAATTGGATAAATCAAATTGCTCAACTGCCAAGGGCATTAATGGTAGATATTGCCTATACTTACTCTTAGCGAAAGGTAGCTTCTGGATGAAAGATGTACTTACAGTCTTATTATTTAAAAAAGATCTCTGTCCGGCTGGCAAGAAATCAACGATGCTAAATAGATCAGCTTGCGAGTAGCACAATAGCATCTGTTCTAATACTCGTTCGGCACCTGCATAGGTTATTAACCAATCATGGACAATGGCAATTCTCATAAAGTTCGTTAATCACTTCATCACTCCTCTTGACAGTCACTGACTTAAACCACTACATGCAGAGCTGCAAGGCTATAAAATTTAAATATCGGTAACACCTCTCAGAAGGACTATACTCATGAGAAAAAAAAGAGCTTTTATAACAGGAATTACAGGGCAAGATGGTTCTTACTTAGCAGATTTTTTGCTAGAAAAAGATTATGAAATATATGGGATGGTTCGACGGTCTAGTTTAGAAAAGCTTGATCGGATCAATCACATTCAAGATCGAATTAAATTTGTTCAGGGTGATTTAACAGATCAGTCTTCTCTCGATGAAGCTATTAAAACGATCAATCCGGATGAGGTTTATAATCTTGCGGCTCAATCGTTTGTACCAACATCCTGGAATCAACCAGTTTTAACTACTGACGTCACTGGCTTAGGGGTGACTAGAATATTAGAAGCTATCAGAAAGTACGCTCCTCATGCTCGATTTTATCAGGCTTCTTCCAGTGAGATGTTTGGTAAAGTCCGTAATACTCCGCAAAATGAAAATACCCCTTTCTATCCCCGTAGTCCCTACGGTGTTGCAAAAGTATATGGTCATTATATCACGGTAAACTACCGTGAAAGTTATAATCTTTTTGCTTGCTCTGGCATTCTCTTTAATCATGAATCACCAAGGCGAGGACTAGAATTTGTTACACGAAAAATATCCTATGAGGTGGCTAAAATTAAGCTAGGCTACTCTAAAAAATTAAAAATGGGCAACATCGATGCAAAACGAGATTGGGGATTTGCAGGGGACTATGCTGAAGCCATGTGGCTGATGCTACAGAAAGATCAACCTACGGATTACGTGATTGCCACTGGCGAATCCCATTCGGTTAAGGAATTTATTGAAAAGGCCTTCGAAATTGTCAATTTAAATTGGAAAGATTTTGTAGAAATTGATCCTAGTTTGTTTCGACCAGCTGAAGTTGATTTTTTAGTGGGAGACGCTTCAAAGGCAAGAAAAGAGTTACCTTGGAAACCTAAAGTTAACTTGCCCGAACTGATTAAAATGATGGTTCAATTCGACATCGAATTATTAAAAAAATAATTTCTAATGAAAAGCTTTCTTAAAAAATTTTTAAATGAAAATCAAATAAGATGGCTGGCTAAAATCAGATTGATTTTGATTATCTTCTTTTCTCGGTTTTTTTTAAAAGTACTTTTCATTCTCCCAACTAGAATACGAGCTTCCATTAAAGAAAATCTTACTGTAAAAAAAACACTAGATTACCCTAATAAAGAAATTTTTTTGTGGATCGATTCTCTTTCGGAATACTACCGATCTTTTTCATGTAAAAAGGAACCCGAGACTATACAATGGATAGAGGATTTTATTAATCCAGGAGAAGTAATTTTTGACATTGGAGCAAACGTTGGAGCTTACTCTTTTGTAATAAATAAATTCACAGATGGAAAAGCAAAAGTTTATGCCTTCGAACCAAGTTTTTCAACTTTTGCCCAATTAACTAGAAATATTTTGTTAAATCGATGTGAAGAAATGATTATACCTCTAAATATTGCTCTTTCTGAGAGAACTGAGATGCAAAAATTTAATTATAGTTCTTTAACAGGAGGAGCTGCTTTACACGCCTTAGGTAGGTCCATCAATAATAAAGGAATTGAATTTACTCCTGTTTCCAGCCAACTAGTCTTGGCCTCTCGATTAGATGACTTAATGAATTTTTTTAATTTAGAAAAACCAAATCATATAAAATTAGACGTCGATGGGATTGAACTAGATATTTTAAAAGGAGCGGAGAAAACGCTTTTGAATTCTTCATTAAAATCAATTTTAGTCGAATTGGAACCTGAACTCCCAAGTTCAAAGTCAATTATTGAATTTTTAACTTTGAAGGGTTTCGAAATACACTCTCATTACTCTCATGGAAAAAATGAGCTTGAAACTTCTAATTATCTTTTCTTAAAAAATTCATAAATTTTCTAATGGAATCAAACTTTGTCTTCATTTCGTACCAACATTCTCGCAAATTTCTCAGGCCAAGTCTGGTCCGCTTGTTTGAATCTGGCTCTTGTTCCCATTTATATAAGCTATCTTGGTGTTGATGCTTATGGATTGATTGGTTTTTTTGTCTCTTTACAAGCCATGATTGTAATTTTTGATCTTGGTTTATCCACAACTACCAATCGAGAAATCGCCCGAAGATCAGAAAATCTTGATTCACAGATCAATATCAGAAATTTAATAAAAACCTTAGAAGTTGTTTATCTAATAGTCGGAGGGATTATTGCCCTCATACTTTTTTTAAGCTCTTCGTGGATAGCAAATCATTGGATCACGTCTAAAACATTATCACCAGAAACTATTGGCTCAGCGTTTATTATTTTTGGTCTTATTATTGCTTTTCGATGGCCGATTTCTCTCTATAGCGGTGCTCTCAGAGGACTCGAAAAACAATTACTTTTAAATTGGTTGTCAGTTTTTATTCTTACTCTTAAGGGACTAGGCTCTGTCATCATCCTGACTTTGATATCGCCCAAAATTATTCTTTTTCTATTTTGGCAATTATTGGTTGGTATATTAGAGGTTTTACTTTTAAGAGCAGTAGCTTGGAAAAACCTTCCTTTATCAACACAGAAAGCAAAATTTGATTTCCAAATCTTAAAAGGAATTTCACGTCTTAGTGCCGAGCTTAGTCTTATTTCAATTTTTGCTGTGACACTTAAACAGCTTGATAAAGTTCTTATTAGCAAATTAATGACTATCGACCAACTGGGTTATTATTCCACTGCTGTTACTGCAACCATGGGACTTTATCTTTTTTGTACTCCTGTATTTCAGGCGGCATTTCCTAGATTCTCTTCACTTTTCTCTAAAAATGATACTGATTCACTTGCAGAAACATTTCATTATTCTGCAAAATTGATTTCTTTTGTCGTCGTGCCTTTCGCCTGTTTAATGATTTTTTTTCCTCATGAATTCTTATTGTTTTGGACTAGGTCGGAAGATGTAGCTTCGAAAGCTCAAATCGCATTGTCCATTTTGGCCCTTGCCAGCATGATAAATATCATGATGCAAATACCGTATGCTTTGCAGCTAGCATCAGGTTTGACCTGGATATCTTTATGGAATAACGGCTTATCTGTTTTATTTATTACTCCTGCGATTTATTTTTTGGTGAAAGAATTTGGAATAATAGGAGGCGCCATTGCATGGTTGACCTTTAACATTATCTATTTTCTTTTAATCCCGACCATTTTGCATCGAAACGTCTTACCTAATGAAAAACAAAGGTGGTTATTTAAAGATACTCTCCCTTTTATGATGACCGGTTTGATTGTTTTTGGAATCGCCAAAATAATGAGTCACTATATCAATTTTCACTTTTCTCTCATTTTGATTATTTTTCTAGCATTCAGTTTATACTTAATTTTGAATAATAAATTTTTTATTCAAATTTTTCCTTTAAAAATACTTGGTTTAAAACAACAAGTGAATTAGATCGATTAAAATATTCACCTCGATAAAAAAGGAGATATTTGATGAAATCGCTAAAACTAGGAAGTTATCTTATCGATGATTGTAGCGACTGTTATGTTATTGCTGAAATCGGGCACAACCATCAAGGCAATCTCGATACAGCAAAGGAACTATTCCGGGCCGCTAAATCTGCGGGAGCCAATGCGGTCAAACTACAAAAACGTGAGAATAGACATTTATATACCCAAGAAATGTATCATAAACCTTATGAAAACAGGAATAGCTACGGGAAAACCTACGGTGAACATCGTGAGTTTCTCGAATTCGGTTGGTACGAGTATGTAGAATTACAAAAATATGCCAGAGAACTTGAGATCGATTTTTTTGCAACTGCCTTCGATATTCCAAGTGCAAACTTTCTAAGTAAACTTGATCCCCCCGCTTATAAAATCGCGTCTGGAGATATTAAATCAATTCCACTTTTAAAACATACTGCTTCTTTGGGTAAGCCGGTTATTTTAAGTACAGGAGGTGCTAATCTTGTAGATGTCCGTCGAGCCTACGATGCCATCATGCCTATCAACTCACAGTTGTGCATTATGCAATGTACCGCGGGATATCCTCCAGAATGGGAAGAATTGAATTTGAAGGTCATTGATACTTACCTCCGTGAGTTCCCTGATATTGTCATAGGGTTTTCTAGCCACGACAGCGGAATCGCCATGGCTGTTGCAGGTTATGTTTTAGGTGCGAGAATTATTGAAAAACATTTTACCCTTAACCGAGCTATGAGAGGGACCGATCATGCCTTTTCTCTTGAACCTGAGGGGATGAGAAAAATGGTACGAGATTTACGTCGACTCAAACGATCCTTAGGAGATGGAAAAAAAGTAGTTTATGAAAGTGAGATAGCCCCTGTCATAAAAATGGGAAAAAAACTCGTCGCAGCGCGCGACTTACCTGCAGGATGTGCACTTAGGCCGGAAGATATTGTTATGAAATCACCAGGCGATGGAATACCCCCTTACGAGATCGATAATGTCATCGGCAAAATATTACTAAGTCCTTTAAAGCTAGATGATCCTTTTACTTTTGAGATATTAGAAAACGAATGTGATGCACAAATGGAAGCTGCTTCTCCTACAAATAACTAATCTCTGAATGACTTAGATGCTAA
>JBGTGJ010000064.1:0-24272 GCA_041746775.1 bacterium | reverse complement strand
CAATTAGTGCAACGTATGCTCTGCTCGGAGGCGAAGGTCGATTCCTCCAAACTCCGCGCGGGGTATCTCAAAGAATCGGATTGGCCTAAGTTGACGAAGGCGGCAAGCCGACTCACCGATGCACCGTTATTCATCGACGACACCC
Source organism: bacterium (assembly GCA_041746775.1). Taxonomy (GTDB): domain Bacteria; phylum UBA10199; class UBA10199; order DSSB01; family DSSB01; genus JBGTGJ01. Next base: position 24,127 of record JBGTGJ010000064.1, on the reverse strand, counting down.
CGGCATTATCGGTTTTAGAAATGCGGGCAAAATCCCGAAGACTAAAAAAAGAACACGGCCTTGGATTGATTGTGGTGGATTATCTTCAGCTCATGCGGAGTGATGTAACTGAAAGCCGAGAGCGGGAAATCAGTGATATTAGCCGTTCTCTCAAAGCACTTGCGAAAGAACTTCATGTTCCGGTGGTCGCCTTAAGTCAGCTCAATCGTGGGGTTGAGCTGAGACAAAATCGACGCCCACAACTTTCCGATCTGCGTGAGTCTGGGGCCATCGAACAAGACGCCGATTTGATTGCCTTCATTTACCGAGATGACGTCTATAATAAAGATTCACCTGAAAAAGGGGTGGCTGAGATTATTATCGGTAAACAACGAAATGGTCCGATCGGAACGGTCAAACTAAAATTTTTCAACGAACATACCCGCTTTGAAGAATTAGAGGAAAATTACGGTGAAATGGTTCCCGAATTTGCGTCCACTTCTTAATCATGCATTCTCACGATGTTTCGGTCATCATTCCTACTTACAATCGACTCGCTTTTTTAAAAGAGGCGATCAACTCCGTCATTCGGCAAACACTTCCTGCTAAAGAAATTATTGTGGTGGATGATGGATCAACTGACGGAACGTTGGATTGGCTTAAGTCGGAAAATAATCCTTCGCTAAAATATTTTTCTCAAGCGCAAAAAGGGCCAGCAGCCGCAAGAAATTTAGGAGTCTCCCAAGCAAGTTCCAATTACATCGCTTTGTTAGACAGCGATGATGAGTGGTTAGAAGAGAAGTTGAAGTACCAGGTAGAATTTCTTTCCACTCATCCTGAATATCAATTCTGTCAGACCGAAGAGATTTGGTATCGTGATCAACTTCGTATTCATCCCAAGAAATACCACCAAAAACCTTCGGGTGATGTTTTTGTCCCATGCCTGAAGCTTTGTTTGATCAGCCCATCAGCTGTGATGCTTCGAAGAGATTTTTTTGAAGAGTTGGGGGGATTTGATGAGAGCTTTCCAGTCTGCGAAGATTATGAATTGTGGTTGCGGGCGGCGTTGATAAGTCCATTCGTCACACTTCCAAATCCACTGACGATTAAGCGTGGGGGGCATATTGATCAGCTTTCGAAAAAACATTGGGGGATGGATCGTTTTCGTGTGATGGCGATGGAAAAAATTTTATGGAATTATTCGCTCAAGGCTGATCAGCAGCGAGCGTTACTCGCGGAGTTATTTTTTAAACTCGAAGTCTTAGCTAAAGGATTTTCCAAAAGGTTTTCTGATCAAACGAATCCATATCAAGAAAAAATCCATCATCTTCAAGAAAGGTTTTTGAAACATGGAGAGACCTACGAAAATTGTTTTAGCCACTCATAATGAAGGGAAGTTAAAAGAAATTTCAGCCGTACTTTCGGATTGGACGATTAGTTCTCTCAAGGAGTTTCCCGAATTTTGCCTTTCCGAAGAGACTGGAAACTCCTACCTCGAAAACGCCCGTGCAAAAGCACACGAGGTTGCGAAGTATACAGGGGAGTGGGCGTTGGCGGATGATAGTGGTCTTGAGGTTGAGGCATTGCAGGGACGGCCTGGAATTTACTCCGCGCGATATGCCGGGATAGGAGCAACGGATCAGAAAAACATTCAAAAGTTATTAAAAGAGCTTCAAGGGGTAAAAATCGATCAAAGAAACGCGGCTTTTCGTTGTGTCTTAGTTCTGGCCCATTCCAATGGGAGAGAGATTGTTGCGGAAGGGGAACTTAAGGGATGGATTAGTCAAGAGCCGCGAGGTGATCGCGGGTTTGGTTATGATCCGATATTTTTACTTGCGCCGAATGGACCTGCTTTGGCGGAGATTTTTCCGGGAGAAAAGAATCAAATTTCCCATCGTGGTAAAGCGTTGCGGAGATTAAAAGAGAACTTGTTATAATCTTTTTAAATCAGCTCTAGCTTGGATAGTAGTATCAGAGATGTCTTTTTTAAAAAGTTGTAAACGTTCTAAGAGTAAATCTACTTTTTTATCGATGGATGGCCTTTCGGTCAAAAGGATTTTGTAAAACTCCTTTTGGGTAATTTTTATTACTCCCTTTTCACTTTTGACTTTATTTAAATTTTTCAAATGTGGTGTCCTTATGTGATCAGATTATTTAAAGTTGATTTGACAAACTGGATTTCTAGTTCAAGTCCTTGAACTTTATTTTCAATAAGAGCAAAACGGTAATCCTGAATTTAAAATTTCTGATAAACTTTCTCTTTGAACTCATTCATATCTTTTTGTAATCTTCTTTCAATCGTATCAAAGTTTTCAATGATTAGATCAAGTTTTGCATCATAATCTTCGACAATTATTCCAATATGCCTTTCTTTTTCAGGGGTGTCCTGAATGGGATACTTTGTTGTTGGATGATTTTCTGATTTTTTCTTTGGCATAAATTAATTCCTCTGAAAATATAAAATTTAAAAATATTTTTTCTTATAAAAATCCAGGGGTAGGATGGATTAGATCAACGAAATCTTCGGAATTATTTTGAGTGTCCACTCCTTCTACCCTTGAAAGACTGTGCCCTCCTGAGACATCCAAGGCTGGAGATCCTTCACCCAGTGGGATTCCCGAGCTCGAAATAGAAACCGCTCCTGTTCCATAAGTGACAGCATCCATTAGCTCTCCCGCTGAGTTTAACAGGAGCACTGCATCAGGGGCATTTTGTGGATCGAAGTTGTCGAGGAAATCAGCTCCTAAAACTTGAGTTGTCGTCGTGGAATTAGTTCGAAGATCCGCGATGACGAAAATTCCATCTTCAGGGATCAGCGAACTTTGAGGCAAGATAATCTTATCTGTTTCCGCTCCATCAGCTCCGTTGATGAAAGATATTTGATAAGAGCTGATATCCATCCCTGGAGTTCCAAAGAATTCCACAAAAGATTCGCCATCGGTTTCGCTGGAAAGACCATCATAGAGTATTTCGTTCAGGACCAAAGTGGGGATGGGGTCGGGGGACGGAGGGGTTGGTTCAGGTATTGGATCGGGAGTTGGCACTGGAACAGGAGGAGGTTCAGCTACTTCTAGTGGGTTGAGCACTCCAGGGGTTGGTGTCGAGAGATCGATAAAATCGCTACTATTATTTTCGGTATCCACTCCGTCTCGCCGAGAAAGACTGTGCCCTCCTGCGACATCTAAAGTCGGAGATCCTTCTCCCAGTGGCAATCCTAAGGCGCTGGTCGCTGCGGCCCCCTCACCATAGACGACAGAGTCAATGAGGTTCCCCTCACGATCAATGAGTTGAATTCCATCCGGCCCATTTTGCGGATCAAAGTTATCGAGGAAATTGACGTCGGAAATTTTTGATCTGTTCGTGGAGTTGGTGCTGAGATCAGCGATGAGAAAGATTCCATCGGAAGGGATGATGCTACCGGTTGGCAAAGTGACGCGATCGGTGATCTCACCGTCAGATCCATTGACCCAAACGATTTGATAAAGACTGATATCAGCGCCTGCAGTGCCAGCCAGCTCGACAAAAGATTCTCCATCGGTTTCACTCGTTAGTCCGTCATAGAGAAATTCATTGATGACCAAATTTTCTGGAGAGGGTCCGAAAGTTCCTGTGGGGATTTCTTGATTCGAGTTTGGATTTCCTTCTCCGATAATCCCGTTCGAGGAAGTGAACTTTGCGACGAATAAATTCGGTCCTTTTCCAGGAGTTTGATTGAAAGGGATTCCTTTTGCTGAGAGGAGATGTGGAGTGACGACCACATAATATGTTCCATTTTGCAAAGCTGCTTCTGGCAAGAGAGTGAGATTGGTTTCGTTGGAATCCAACATCATCTGACAAAGTACTTTTTGCAATTTTCCTGAGTTTAAATCTTTTAAAAAACGAGAGCTGTCCGCTAGAACTGTAGGATCTTCAATTTGCTCGAGTAGAATAATGGAATCCTCTTCCATTGATTCAAATTCAATTCGCTCCGAAAATTTAAGTGATATTTCTACAGGCTCCTCTAATGAGGTTTCAGGTTGGGGAGAAATTTCGGTTACATAAGGCTGGTCTTCCGAAAGAGAGTGAAAAGTGTAATCGGGGATGGCTGCACAGCGGAGCAGGCTCAATGCAATGAGAAATAATGGAATATAGTTCTGCTTCATGGTTTTTCTCCTCCCTTTTTCATCGGATGAAAGTTTAAGAATTTTTCCGGAACAAATAGTTGGGTGATCGCCCCACCGGTGAGGCTATTGAGGCGGTCCGATAATTGATCGGTTTTAAGTTTTTCGAAAGGGTCTTGGGTTAGCTCTGGTTCTAATTGAAGACGAAGGAGTTGCGCTTTAAGGTCGTAGTAAACTCGATGCAACTCCTCCAAAAGCCGGTTGCGGACGAGCATGAGATCGCGTGCCTCTCGGCTGACATCGAGTTCGTTGGCATTAAACAAAAGCTCATCTAACGCCCAGATCGCTTTGACTTCAAAACCTCGATTTTGCCCGAGGTCTTGATCCAACCGATTGGAGGCAGGACCAATACTGACGCCGGTGGAAGTGACTGAGATACTATCTTGAATCACGTTGGTGCTTTGAATCTCAGCATCCTGATCGTAACCTATTTGTATCCTCGGCAAGGCGACTGCTCGGCGGACATTTTTTTGCCAGCGATGGATCAGCACCGTATCGAGACCCGCTTTTTTTAGAGCGGCATCTTCTAGTAATTCCAATGGAGGTAAATTAGAGAGGTTGATCGAAGGCGAGTTAGATAAAGCGGTAAATCCGATCCGCGGATAATTGTTAAAGTAAGCAAAGGTTAGAAGAAACAGGATAATTATTTTTTTCATGCTTTTGGTGGAAAGCAGAAATCATGCCAGAAGAGTTAAAGAGGATTTTGGGAATGTGATTTTCTAACTTTCTTGTGTTTTTTTTACAGAATATTAAAATGATATTGATCGATGATGTTGTCCGCCGGACTGAAAGTTGGTCGGGACCACTCTTAATCGGTTTGAAATTCAAACTTATGTGGATTGATTCGATAACCTGGGAGTCCTTTGCTTCGGAGGGGAAAAAACTTCCTGAGCAGGAGATCCATCTTTGGCTGACACAGGTGAGCTCTTTTTTAAAAGAGAAAGAAGCGCTGAAGAGGTTACTTTCCGATGAGGAGAAAAAAAGAGGCGAGCGGTTTCACTTTCGGAATGATCAAGACAAGTTTACGATTAGTCGCGGAATTTTGCGTGTTTTGCTTTCTTTATATACCGGTATCTCTCCTCGAGAATTAGAAATTTTGCAAGACTCAGCAGGAAAACCTTCTATTGCTAAGACTGATTTACAATTCAATCTCTCCCATTCTTCCGACTTTATTCTGTATGGCCTTTCAAAAGTGGGCAGGATCGGTGTCGATATTGAAAAGGTGAAGGAAGACATTGAGGCGGAAAAGCTTTCGCAACGATATTTCACTCATGATGAATTCCAAATGATCCAAAATGTCTCATATGAAAGACGAGCCGAGATTTTTTTTAAACTTTGGACCTGTAAAGAAGCTATTCTAAAGATGAAGGGGATTGGACTACAGGGGGAATTGAATCAGGTTGAGGTGGCAAATTTTGAAAAAAAAGAGGGGCTTTTTGTATTCGCTCCATCGGCTCAATATATGGGGGCTGTGGCGGTAGAAGGGGAGGTTTCTCATATAAAATTTTATCGAACAGATGAGAAATTCCTGATTTGTAGGGGCGGCCCCACGTGGCCGTCTTTCCCGGATTGATTCGGGGAGGGCAACCACCCTTCGGCAGACTCAGGACAAGCTGTGGGGATTGCCCTCTACGGTGACATTTTTATCGCGTATTGTTTAGCCTCTTCTTTCTGTCCCAATTTTTCGCATAACTTCGCTAATTCCGAATATCCCTCCTGAAACATGGCCGGATATTTTTTTGTAGCCTCGGGGATCTCTTCCAAATGCTTGAGTCCTTGAGTGAGGGAATGTTTAGCGCGCGGGTAAACCTCTAGTTCTGCTAGGAGAAAACCCATGTTGAGTAAGACCACCGCCGTTGAAAAATTATCCTGAAGATGTAGCGCAAAATCGAGTGCATTCTCATACATTTCCAGCGCCTTTTCATTATCTTTTCCTTTGAAATAATTAGCTAAGGCATTGTGAATTCTCAATTGTAATTCAAAGTTTTGTGTTGTCTTTGAAGCTTCCAATGCCTGCAATAGGTAGGAGTATCCAACTTCTGGCTCCCCCTTATCCATCATGGTTTGTCCCAGCTGAAAATAAACTCGCGCGAGGGGATTTTTGTCTTCTCTTCCTTCCAAATCTTCCAATTGGTTTTTCCAGTGCTGGATCGCCTCTTCGGATTGGCCATTCTTCACTAAGGCTGCCCCTAAATCATTGTTGGTCAAGACCCGTCGTTTTTCCCACGGAAGTTGTTTGGCCAGTTCATCACTTTGTTGAAATTCAGAAATCGCCTCGGAATATTTTCCTGTCTGTAATTTGAGTCCTGCCAAAAAATTTTTTAATGCGAGATATTGTTCCGAGGGGGGGTGATTCGGTGTGTGTTTTAATCCTTCTTCAAAATACTCTTGTGCCTTGACCGCATTCCCTTTCTTATTTTCCATAACCCCCAATCGCTCGTAAATTTTAGCAAGAAATGGGGCGTATTCTTGTTCTTTTCCCTTCACTTGTTTGAGCAGCTCGTTAAACAGCGTATCAGCTTCTTGAAGTTGATTTTTTTGAATCAAGCATTTGCTGCGATGAATTGAAAACTCTAATCGCTTTTCCATTTGATCCGCAGGAAGTGCTTCATAGGCTCGGGTGTAAAATTCTAGCGCGCTTTGCCATAAACCCTTTCGAGAAAATTGATCCCCAAAATATCCCCATCCTTGGGCTTGGAGAAGACGACTACTGCCACGAGAGGCATGAAAATAAACCACATCTTCGGTGAAATAATTTTGATCGCCTGAAGTTTCTTGGAAATAGAGAAAGCGGTCGTGGAGTTGTTCGAGCTGTTCCTTTTGCAATTTTTCGGAAACAAAATTTTTCAGTGCGGAGGAATTAAATTGATAAGTTCCCCCTTCTTCTTGAGCCAATATCTCTTGAGCCTGGAGGCGGCGGAGCAGCGGGTAGATCTCTTCAGTTCCCAATATTTTTTCCAAAAATTCCCCTGAGACCGGTTTATAAATGATAGAGAGAATCGAGAGCAATTCTGACTCTAACGAAGAGTAAGAGATGAGAGGAGCGGCTTGCTTCGGCTCCAACAGACTGGCTGCATCTTTGAGTTGTTGAAGGAAGATGGGGGTAGGATTCAAAAGGTCTTTTCTAAAAGTTTCATTCTCTTCAAATAGAAGGTGACTGCTTAAAAATTTCCGCAAAATCTGCGAGATTTTTTGAGGATTTCCCTTTCCCTCTTCGTGAAGAATTTTGATGAGGAGGGGAGGGATTTGATTCGTTTGGAAAATATCTTTTAAAAAAGTGGCAGTATCTCGTTCATTCCAGCCTTGCAAGGTCAACAAGCGTGGCTGTTTTTTAAGTAAGAACTGTAGCCCTTCAGGAAGGTTTTCTATACTTGAGATTCCACCCAATATAATCCAGCAACTCCCTTCTTTTTCTTTAGAAAGAAAATCTTTAAGTTTAGTTGAGAGCTGATAAAGCCGTTCTGTCTTATTTTGTTGAACCAATTTTTCTAAATCATCCACCATCCACAAAAAAGGAACTCGGGTAGGATATGCTTCGCGGGTTTGGTCCGACATCACGCAGTAAAGATCTTTCATCTGGGCGATGGTTTTAATTTCATCCAATAAGTAGCTAGTGCCGACTCCGGGGGTCGCTTCGAGGATCCAGAGAGTAGTGGGGAGTTTTTTTAGTGGGTCTAGTGAAGCCGCTTGTTGCTCGGCGATTTTCAGCAGCTCCTCTTTTTTGATGGGGACGCCATGCTGGTTGAGACGGTATTCTAAATCTTCTTTTGAAAAAGAAAGTTTTTTCTCTCCCAACAACGGAAGGATATTTTGCAAAGCGGCCGAAGCAGTGGCAAAACGATTCGAGGGATAAAACTGAAGCATCGTCATCAATAATCCGTCCCACAATGTTCCAAGCTGTGGATTCATTTCAGAAGGGAGTGAAGGGGCTGAACTTACTTGAGCCAACAGTATTTCTTGAATATCTTTTCCCGGAAAAGGTTTTTTCAGAGTGAGACAATGATAGAAGGTTGCTCCCAGCGAATAGAGGTCTGTTTTAGGGCTGGGTTGTGTCGACGGATTCGTCAATATTTCCGGAGGGGAGTAAGAAGGGGTACCACCAATCGCATCAAAGCCACGACTGGCGACGTCGAAGTCGATGACCTTCACGATTCCTTCGGGGGTCACCATGATATTTTTTGGTTTTAGGTCGCAGTGATAGATCCCTTGGCGATGCATGTAATCCAATGCTTTAAGAGTTTGCGCAAAATAGCCGAGCGCTTGCTCTTGAGTGGCAAGTTGCAGAGCAATTTCGAGGGTTGAGCCTTCGACATATTCCGCGACAAAGAAATATCGGTGTAAGGTGGGATCATAACCAAAATCGATCGGTTGGGCGATATTGGGATGATTCAGCGAGCGGAGGATTAAAAATTCCCGCCTTAATCTCAACAGCGTTGCTTCTCCCGGTTCGTTTTGCAGCGCCTTGATAGCAACCTGATCCTCTTGGGCATCACGCGCCAAGTAAACAGTTCCACTATGCCCTTTCCCCAGTTCCCGCAGAACCTGGTATTTTTTATCGCTATGTTGAATTTCCAATGCTATCCTCTTCAAAGTGTCCCCTCTTAAGGTAAGGGGGGGTCAGGGGGAGTTATGAAAGTCCCTTTGAGATAAAAAATGAGTTACATTAATAATACAAAACAACTTTCATAACCCCATCCAACCTCCCCTTACCTTAAGAGGAGGCGAATTCGGGATTAAAATAACCTGGGAGGCCTTATGAAAACTCTTTCCAATGAATATTTTATTTCTTCTCCGTTAAAACGTCTCTTCTTTCTTTTAGGAATGACAATTTTTTTAGCAGGTTGTGGAGCGGCCGGGGGTTTTAGTTTGGATGCCCCAGTGGCTGATCTTGAGGGGGGGACCCGATTTGCTGCCACGGTTTGTGATACGATCCCGGATGCACCGCAGGGGGCGTTCGTCCGCGTGACTAACAACCAAGACCTAGGGATTGCGCCGGTCGAAAAGGTGCTTGGGGAGGATAAGTCATTCTCTCTGATTGTTTGCGTAGATGTTGGTGAGTCGGTCGATCTGCAGATCTTTGACGAGAACGGAAATGCACTGAGTGATATTCAAACGATTGTCCGTGAAACGGATGATCGAACCGAACGTTGCCCCCAGCCAAGCAATACAAATCCTCCGGAGTGTCCTCCTCAGCAGCTTTAGGGAGATGGAATATTTCAATTAGGGGGGGATGGGGTTATTTGTGTTTCCTCAACATCTTTTCCACTTCCTCCATGTGATCCGTTTCTTGACGGACAAACTCTCGAGCCATATCTTCTATGGCGACATCATCCCCAGCAAGCCTGACTAGCTCTTTATAGTCTTCCAAGGCATCTTTTTCGAACTCTAAACTTTCATTAAGAATATCATCAATGAGGTGAGATTTTGTCTCTGGGATCTGAGCGCTAACGAGGGGAGGGTGTCCTCCTAAAGCCGTGATTTTTTCTCCGATGATGACGGCGTGGTCCATATTTTCGGTCGCTTTATCACGGAACCATTTTTGGATGGGGATACGGTTGTACCCCATGATCATGAAGGAGTAGTGGAGATAGCGAATGATGCCCGCGACCTCTTTTTGATAAATCTGATTAAGACAATCGATAATCTCTTTGTGGTTTTTGTTCATTGGGAATCTCCTTAAATTTTCTGCAAGATTGAAATATGGGAGAAGATTTAAACATGAATTGGGAAAAAATTACAAACCAAATTAGAGTTCTTTTTGGCATTGATGTCCGATCGCTGGCTCTTTTTAGGATTGGGTTAGGAAGTCTTTTGTTGGCCGATCTGATTTTCCGAGTCCAAGATCTTAGAGCATTTATACCGATTTTGGGGTTTTGCCTCGAGGGGTCTTCCTCGAAAAATTTTCCCAGCCAGGGTACCTTTCGCTTTACTATCTTAATGGAACCACTCTTTTTGCCGGTCTGCTTTTTCGTCTATGTTTTTTTATGGAACCTTCGCACGACCAACTTTTCTACTTTCTCCAAATTCTTCCCCAAAAAAATTAATGGAATCGCCCAAATATTTAGGATCGATCAAAAGTGGAACATGTTCTCCCCTTATCCATTGGTTAACGATGGTTGGTTTGTCATACCTGGTAATTTAAAAGATGGGAGCCAAGTGGATTTGATGAAGGGGGGAAGGGAGATTTCTTGGGAAAAACCCAAGTCGTTCGATGAAACTTTTAAAAATGAACGGTGGAGGAAATATCTCATGAATCTTTATAAGAAGGACTATTCCGAACACCGCCCTTACTATGCGCAGTATTTGTGTCGCGAATGGAATCGAAATCATCGAGGGGCCGAAGAGCTAGAACGGTTAGAGATTTTTTTTATGTTGGAAAGAACGCTGAAAGATGGGGTGGCTCCTATCCAGAAAGTTTCATTGTTGGAATATGAATGTGGGAAAGGGAATAAAAAAGAGGGGTTAATTAAAGACGAATCTAATAAAGATGAATAAAAAAAAGGCAGGAGATTTCTCTCCTGCCTTTTGACATCATTCCCTCTTCGCCCCCTCTTAAGTAAGAGGGGGTTGGGGGAGTTATGAATCTTCAATTAGCTGCGTTTACGTCGGACCGCGGCTAAAATTCCAAGGGTTGCGAAAATTAATCCAGCACCCATGGAAGAACCGGAAGAGGCAACTTGGTTGAGTGAACAACCGTCGTCCCCATCATCACAATCTTGATCGCAGTTATCTTCATTTTCACCTGCATCGCAAACGTCGTTGCCGCAGTTTGGCACGTCTGCGCAATCTTCTGGGCAGTTAGAATTGTTTTCTCCAGATTCACAATTACCGTTGCCGCATACAGGCCCATTGGTACCGTCAGGTACGCAGGTTCCATTTTGGCAAGTACCGTTGTTGGAGTCACAATCAGTCCCATTGGCTACATCATCATTGGCACAACCTGTAACAGCATCACAAGAATCCGCGGTGCATTCTTCATTATCATCGCAGTTTAAGTCAGTACCACCGGCGCAGTTTACATCATTACATGTAGTCCCTTCAGTGCAAACATCTCCATCATCACAATCTAGACCTTGTTGGTCGAGATCTGCTTCACCAGGTGTGCAGATAGCGGTTCCATCGCAGGTTCCATCACCAGTGCATGGATTACCGTCATCGCAAGTTGCATTTGGATTATTAACTGGATCGCCTTCTACGCAAGCACCGGCAGCATCACAGGTTCCATCACCAGTGCAGTCATTACCATCATCACAGTCGGCATTCTCATCAATGGTGCCACCACCGCATTGGCCATCGGTGCATACGGTGTCGGTGGTACAATCATCAGTGTCTTCGCAGCCAATTCCGTTCTCTTCATTGCCGGAAACGGTACAGGCACCTAGCTCACTGCAAGTTGCTGTCGTGCAATCATTTCCATCCTCGCAAGAATCTCCAACATTTTGCGCTCTAATGTTGCAAAATTTATCGCAACAGTCGTTTTGGTTTGTATTATTATCATCACACTCTTCGACTCCTTCGACGACACCGTTAGGTCCGTCACCTTCGCAAGTTGCCGAAGCAACACGGGAAACCCCAAACGCCAAGAAGACGAATAGGGCTAGCATTGTTAATCGAGATATCGATTTCATGAAGTCCTCCTTAAAAAGACTAATTGTTTTATTATTTTTGGGGAGAGGATAGCTGATAGACCAACCCCACCCGCCCAGTTTGAAAAATCCGGGAAACGTTTAACCTGATAATTTAACTCATGTCAATTTTTTTGTGAGTTTTCGGGGAGTTGGGGTGATGAAAAAACTAATTTGTACTTATCTATTTATTCACTCTTTCCATGTAATCGTGGGTCAATGGATCGATTCGAATCACATCCCCTGTATTGACGAAAGCAGGGACTTTAATAGTGAGGCCGGTTTCGATCTTGGCGGGTTTGTAGCTGGAGGCAGCAGTTTGTCCTTTCATGGATGGTTCGGCCTCCACTACTTTGAAATCCATCAGTTTGGGAAGATTGATACCGATCGGTTTTCCTTCATAAAACTGAATATCGATCACGGTGTCGGGGAGTAGGAAATTCACTGCATCGCCAAGGTGTTCTTTGTTGAGATGGATCTGTTCGTAATTTTCAGTGTTCATGAAGTGATAGTCTTCCCCCTCTTGGTAGAGAAACTGCATCTTGTGGGTGTCGAGGGTTGCTTTTTCAACCTGGTCGGAAGTGCTGAAACGCTGTTCGATCTGGTTATTATTACGCAGGTTGCGCATCTTGATCTGCATGAAAGCGCGTAGGTTGCCCGGGGTGCGGTGGATTGACTCCATCACATAGTAGATATCTCCATTCCATTCGATCAACATCCCTGGGCGTACTTGATTGGCGTTCATTTGAAATTCTCCTTATTCCACAAGAAAAATATTATAGAGGGTTTCGGCATTTAATATAAGAGGGTTTGGAAACGCAAGCCCAGGATTGGGTTTTGTGAGGGATGTATAAAAAAATAGGGGCGAAGCATTGCTTCGCCCCTACGTGCATTCATTTAATTAACATCGAATTAACTACGTCGACGTCGGAAGGCGACTAAACTACCAAGCGCCGCGAGAATCAATCCAGCACTCATCATCGAGCCACTTGATGCTAATGGAGAGAGAGTGCAACCACCATCCCCTCCAAGTCTACCATCATCACAAGCATCTCCAATATCATCATCATCGGCATCAGCTTGACTGTTGTTTGCATCTTCTGGGCAGTTGTCACAAACATCTCCAAAGAAATCACCGTCGCCATTGGCTTGATCGGCATTGGAAACATTGGTGCAATTGTCAGCACCGTCCTGAATTCCATCACCATCACTATCGGTGAAGGCGTCAGCGGTACATTCGCCATTTTCACATTGCCCATCTAAGCTGCCGTTGTCATCAGAGTCACAGGCATTAGTGTTGTCAGTGAATTCGCAACCAGTGACGGGGTCACAGCTATTGCTGGTACATTCATTGTTATCGTCGCAGAGTAGAGGATCACCGTCGCAGACTCCTGTAGTACACGTGTCGGATCCGGTGCAGACACTGCCGTCATCGCAAGCAGTTCCGTCTTGGACGTTGGAGGTATTTTCGCAAGCGGCAGAAGTTCCATTGCAGGTTCCAACTTGGCATCCTGCCTGAGCGGCACATTCGGTCGCAGCAGCTACAAAACCACAGCTGGCATCACAGCAATCGTTTCCAACATCGGCACCGTTATCGCAGTCTTCGCCGGTATCGACGACACCATCTTGGCAATCGGCTGGTTGGCAAGTGGTGCGGCAGGCATCGGCAACGGTGTCGCTGTTACCAGTACCGTCATCGCATCCTTCACCAGCGTCTTGGACTCCATCGCCGCAAGATGGGTTGGTACAGTCGGTACGGCAGGCATCGGCGTTGACGTCACTATTATCGACGCCATCATCGCACTCTTCACCGGTGTCGATGACATCATCATTGCAATCAGCTAATTGGCAATTGGTACGGCAGGCATTGGGTGTGGAGTCACTGTTTCCAGTGCCATCATCGCATTCTTCCCCTTCACCTAATTCAATGGTTCCGTTTCCGCAATTGGGCGGGGTGCCTGTGCAAATTCCATTTCCGTCACATTGGTCATCTTCAGTGCCAGCATCTCCGTCATTACAAGCAGTGGTCGCTGGTTCGAAGGTGCAATCGTTGGCACAACAACCGTCGAGAGTGTCAACACTGGGATCGCAAACTTCATTGCCGACAATGAGTCCGTCATTGCAATTAGGAGTACAGACACTTGGTTCACCCGTGCAATCAAAACCATTTTCTTCGGTGCAGGTAGCTGAGCAACCGTCGGCCGCAGTGGTGTTGCTATCATCGCATTCTTCGCCACCCACTACTAAACCGTCTCCACATACGGCGGTACAAACACTAGGGGTACCCGCGCATTGAAATCCCGTTTCTTCAGTGCAGGTATTAGAACAGCCATCTCCAACAGCAGTACCATCATCATCGCACTCTTCAGTTCCGACGATCAACCCGTCACCACAAATTGAAGTACAAACCGTTGGGTCATTGCCTTGTGTATTACAATCGAATCCATCTTCAATCGTGCAAGTCGAAGAACAACCATCATTATTGTTGAGATTACCGTCGTCGCACTCTTCCCCCCCTGTCCCATTTTTAACATCACCATCTCCACAAACATTGGGTGGTGGTGGAGCAGCGTGAATGACATTAGAAATTCCGAGCACTAATACTAATGCAAAAACCGAAAGGAACAGATTAACTCTACCGCTCGAAAAGCGGAGTTTACTGGTTCCGATCTTCTTCAAGAATCGTTTCATAAGAAACCTCCTAATTTGGGATTAATTTTAAAATGTGAAAAAACGAGAGTGCATTGCCGGACTAGCTGAGGGGGAGGGGGGTGTCAAATTGAAAGTAGGGGCAATTCGTGAATTGCCCCTACTGGGGAATTTTATTTTCTAGACTCTTCTAAATTCTTCAATCCTTCCTTCTTCGCATTCACCAAGATCGCCATATTTCCATGCGGATGTTTGTTCTCCCGCATCAGTTGATGACCTGCGCCGGTCTCTTCGAATTTCCAGATCTTAGCGAGACAAGGGTCGACCTTCTTTTCGAGCACGAGGTCATTAAAACCTTTTGCTTCATGATCATTGGCGAAGTGAGAACCTTGGAAACGTTTTTGACGCATCCAGTGATAACGCAGATCGAGAGTAGCATTGTAGCCGGTAGTGCCAGCGCAAATGACGACCATTCCACCTGTATCACAGACAAAACCGCTGGTCGGGACCGTCGATTCTCCAGGGTGTTCAAACACGATTCGAGGAGATTTCTTTTCACCTAAAATATCCCAGATCGCTTTTCCAAAGGCGCGTGCCCCCTTGAGCCATTCGTTGTATTTTTCGTTGTCTTCCCAGTGAGGGAGCATTCCCCAGTGATTGAATTTACGGCGATCGATGCAACCGACGGCGCCGAGTTTTTTGCAGTAATCGATTTTGTCTTCACCAGAAATGACCGCGATCGGCTTGGCTCCAAACGCTTTGCAGATTTGAATGGCCATGCTTCCTAAACCACCCGCTCCGCCCCAGATCAACACGACATCGTCTTTGCGAACTTCGTGTTCTTTCCAGCGAGTCAACATCCGGTAAGCGGTGGCGCCAACCAACATGTAAGCGGCCGCTTCTTCCCAGCTTAAGTGTGTAGGTTTTGGTAGACATTGGTGGGCTTGAACTTTAGTGAATTGGGCAAAGCTTCCCCAGTTAGTTTCATAACCCCAAATCCGAAAAGAGGGGATATACATTGGGTCAACCCCTTGGGCGATCTGCGGATCGTGGATGTCCCATTGACCGCAGTGGATGACCACTTCGTCTCCTACTTTGACATTTTTTACATTCTTTCCAGCTTTATAGATGACTCCACTCGCATCGCTTCCGCCGATATGAAAGTCTTCTGGTTCTCCGGCTTTATTTCGAGCGCCGATGACGTTAACGGGAATTCCTAAAGCTGCCCAAACATTGTTATAGTTGATCCCTGCTGCCATGACATAAACTAAAACTTCATCATCACCGATATCAGGAACATTAATCACTTCGGTTTGAAATGCCGTTTTAGGTTCGCCGAATCGAGAGGCTCGAATCAGCTGTGCGTGCATCTTTTGCGGGACTTCTCCTAACGGTGGAATTTCGCCAATGGCATATAGTTCTTTAGACATGTTTTCTCCTTCAATGAATTAACGGGAAGTTTTCGAAACGACTTCGACGATTTCTTGCATGATTGAATTCAATTCAAAATCTTTCGGTGTGTAAACTCTTGCCACTCCTTGCTGCAACAAAATTTGTTTATCAGATTCTGGAATAATCCCACCCGCTACGACAGGAATATGAGCCATTCCTTTTTCTTTCATGAGTCGTAGAACCTCGGGGATTAGCTCCAGATGTGAGCCGGAGAGGATGCTGAGTCCAATCACATGGACCCCTTCTTGTAAAGCAGCTTCGGCGATTTGTTCGGGCGTCAGGCGGATTCCTTGATAGATCACTTCCATGCCGACATCGCGGGCGCGTACTGCGATTTGTTCCGCTCCATTGCTGTGCCCATCCAATCCCGGTTTGCCGACTAAGATACGGAGTTTTTCCCCACTCTTCTTTTCAAACGCTTGAACTATTTGTCGAACCTTTTCGATCTCCTCCGTCGAACCTTTGAGTTGGACTCCAGCCACTCCGGTCGGGGCGCGATACTCGCCAAAAACTTTTCGCAAAGTATCAGCCCATTCCCCTGTGGTCACCCCGGCATGTGCGGCGCGGATCGAGACCGGCATGATATTCTCTTCACTCTTCGCGACGACTTGAAGTTCTTCTAATGCTTTTTTTACTTTTTCTTTATCCCGCCCTTTTTTGAATTGTTCCAAACGAGCAATCTGTTCTTTCTCAGCAGCAGGATCGACTTTAAGAATCCCTTCATCATTTCCGGTGGTGAGGGGGCTCTCCGCGGTTTCTTGAAAACAATTCACTCCAACGACTTTGATTTCCCCTTCTTCAATCGCGCGAACTCGCTTGGCATTCGATTCCACCAATCGTTGCTTCATATATTCCACGGCATTCACGGAGCCGCCAAGTTGCTCCACACGTTGCATTTCTTCGTGAGTTTGTTCGACTAACTGTTTTACTTTTTCAGCGATGACGGGAGAGCCGTTAAAGATATCTTCGTACTCCAAAAGATCGGTTTCATTGGCCATGATCTGTTGGATACGCAATGACCATTGCTGGTCCCACGGGCGAGGGAGACCAAGTGCTTCATTCCACGCAGGCAGTTGCACCGCACGTGCGCGGGCATCTTTGGATAAAACCACCGCAAGCATTTCTAAAACAATTCTTGAAATATTATTTTCCGGCTGGCGCTCCGTGAGTCCGAGTGAATTGACTTGAACGCCGTAGCGGAATCGCTTCATCTTCTCATCCTTCACCCCATAACGATTTCCCGCCAATTCTTGCCAAAGCTCATTGAACGCCCGCATCTTGCACATCTCTTCGATGAAGCGGACTCCGGCATTCACAAAGAAAGAAATCCTGCCAAACACCTGGTCGAATTCTTTTTCAGGAACCTGCCCGGTTGCTTTCACGGCATCAAGATAGGTCATTGCATTGCAAAGCGAGTAGGCGAGCTCTTGCACTGGTGTCGCACCGGCCTCTTGCAAGTGATAGCTACAGATATTGGTCGGATTCCACTTCGGGATAGACTTCACTGAATAGGTAATCATGTCGGTGATGAGACGAATCGATGGTTTCGGAGGAAAGATGTAAGTACCCCGTGAGAGGTATTCTTTCAAAATGTCGTTCTGTGTCGTCCCTTGTAAAACTTTCGGATCAACTCCACGCCGTTCCGCCAAGGCGACATAAAGAGATAGTAACCAAGCGGCGGTGGCATTGATGGTCATCGACGTGTTCATCTTTTCAATCGGGATCTGATCGAAGAGCTGCGCCATGTCTTCGATGTGTCCAATCGGTACGCCGACTTTTCCCACTTCTCCATGGGCGAGAATGTGATCGCTATCGTAACCAGTTTGTGTCGGCAGATCGAAGGCGACCGACAAACCGGTTTGCCCTTTGGCGAGGTTGGTGCGGTACAGTTGGTTGGAAGCTTGTGCCGAGGTATGTCCGGAATATGTCCGGATGACCCACGGTTGATCACGTTTTGCTGGCATAGGATTTT
This sequence comes from bacterium, assembly GCA_041746775.1. Lineage (GTDB taxonomy): Bacteria > UBA10199 > UBA10199 > DSSB01 > DSSB01 > JBGTGJ01. Next base: position 6,290 of record JBGTGJ010000064.1, on the reverse strand, counting down.
GACTATTAAAGATTTTTGTGGGAGGGGTCAAGGGGGCAATATTAGGAGACATTAATGATTTCGATACCTTCTTACCAACAAATTCTCGCAGCTCTTGCGAAGGGAAAAGTACGCTACCTTGTCGCAGGGGGGATAGCCATGAATATTCATGGTTTGACTCGTTCGACCTTTGACCTTGATTTGATCATCTTTCTTGAAAAGAAAAATATTCTACAGTTCGTGAAGGTGATGCGGAAACTTGGATACAAGCCAAAAGTCCTTGTTGAGCCAGAAGATTTTGCCGATGAAAAATTAAGGCGTCAATGGGTAGAAGAAAAAAACATGGTGGTATTCAGTTTTTACCACTCACAAGATATGATGAATGTCGTCGATGTTTTCGTGGAACATCCCCGCCCTTTTGAAGAAATGTTTAAAGCAGGAAAGATTTCAAACTTGTTAGGGCAAAAAATTCGGGCAGCGGGTTTACAAGACATGTTATACATGAAAAAAAAGGCACAGAGGCCAAAAGATGAACTTGATATTCGTTTTTTAGAAAATATTATTAGAAAGCAGAAGGATGATTAAAATGAAAAGCTTTGGGAAAACCTTTCGAAAATTGCCTTTTACGGAAGAAGAATGGAAGGAGATAAAACGATATCAAAAGGTTCCCCTTCATAAAAAATTGGCGATGTTGGATCGAATGCGTTCTTTCATGTTTGAGCTCTGGAAATCTAATCCTGCGATGTATCGACAGTCTCAGAAATTCCGTCGCGGCGAGATTTAAATTCTCTCTCATTTCGATAAATTAAGTCAAAATATTGACTATAAACTCTTATTTTTCCTCTTTTAATTAGACTGCTTGATTCCACAAAAATATCATAAAAATTATTTAATTAATGAATATACTTAGCTTTTCCATCTAAGTCAGCAAATCATTCTGCTTGCTTGGCCTATTAATTGCTCATCAACATGTTTGATGAAGGCAATTCTCAAAATTGTGGGGTTGTTCTTTGGGGTAGGAATCGCCTTGGCGATCCCCAAAATAGGAGATTCAGCCGTCGCGGGGCTTATTATAAGTCCCAATCCCGTTAATTTTTCCGACACAGTCACCAACAACTCCTCGCAAATTTCTATCTTCGTCACCAAAAATCAAAATGGGGATTCTCCGACGATTGGAGTGCTTGTCATCACGGGGCCTAACACCGACGAGTTTGTGATTGACCAGGGATGTACCGGTCAAGTGGTTGAAAATAACCAACCTTGCCAAATCGACATCACCTTTACACCGACAGAATTTGGAGAACGATCCGCCACGCTAGTCATTAATAGTGACTCCGATAACAACCCTCATCAGGTTTCTTTAAGAGGGAAGGGGATCGGGTGTGGAGACGGAGTTTGTCAGGAAATTGAGAATAACAATACCTGTCGCGACGATTGCCCCGTGCAGTGTGGGAATGGAGTCGTGGAGACGGATGAAGAGTGTGATGATGGGGATCCCACTTCTGGAGACGGTTGTTCTTCTACTTGCACACGCGAACCTAATTTCACCTGCGAAGGTTCACCGAGTGTTTGTACGGCGGTGCCACTGCCGGATGCATCTCCGACGGGAGTAAGTTTGGGAGGTGGGGGAGGGTGTGGGTTGTTGGGGAATTCAATCCCTGCAAATCATTTCATCTCAATATTTATTTTAGGAACATTTTTATCGGTGGTGAGAATATTTAAAAAAGGGAGAAATTTATGAAGAAGAGCCATCTTAATTTTTTGGGGATAATTTTAGTATTAGCCGTGACAGCGGTTTCCAATTTGGGTTTAGCCGCCACAGCAAGCCCAGATCAGAAGATAGCTTGCGATAATCCAAATGCAGATGAGCGGTTTTTACAATCAAGCTGCTGTGACCCTATTTTTTACGGTTCATTTCGGGGTTCACCCGCCAATTGTCCCGATGCTGGAACGACACCACAAACTGGGACACAGCTCCCCTTACAACCATTTCCCCGACAACTATCACCTCTATCAACTACGCCTCAGGTAACGATCCCAACTGCACCAACGGCACCTTTACCAACGTTTCAGCCTCTGCCGTTGCCGACGGGTGTGATTCCGGGGCAGCTTCTAGGTCAATCGGTTGAAGTCAATAGTATTGAAGATGATATTACTGTGGGTGACGGTAATTGCACTCTTCGTGAAGCAATCATTGCAATACATCTAGGTGGTACCGATTGTCGAGTTCCACAGGGTGTTACAGCCATTAATCTTCCAGCAGGTATTTACGTATTAAAGTCCGGTCCACCCGATACATCCAATGCGCCTCAACTCATTAATTCTGGCGATTTAGATATTAATGCGAACATCACGATTAATGGTGCTGGGCCAGGCAATACCTTCGTCGGAGTTCTTAGAAGTCAACTAGAAGACCGAATTTTTGATGTGCACGGTGGAAGTTTAACTTTGAGAAATATAACTTTCACAGGTGGCAAGTCAGAAGAATTTGGGGGAGCCATCTTAGTAAGAGATGGAAGTTTAACCGTTGAAAATAGTCAATTTGTAAATAACGAAGCGAAATTTGGGGGAGCCATTAGTAGTGGGATTCCAGCAGAAATAATTGTTAACAGCACGACTTTTTTTAAAAACAAAGCTGAAAGCGGTGGTGCTATCAGCGCATTTGGTAAGACTTCTATTACGAATAGCACCTTCTCTGAAAACAGAGCCACTGGTCAGGGGGCTACTATCGGTGGGGGTGGTGCTATTAGTATCAATGGTAGTTCTTTAACTCTCAATAATAACACCATTACTCGTAACACAGCCCAAAGACAGGATGCTGGCGGAGGTTTAATGGTAAATTCCCAACAGCGAATTCCTCCGCAACCAGGTGGCGGTTTACCACCTGCAATCCCGAGTAATGTTTCCATTTCAAATACAATTCTAGCAGGCAATGCCAATAATGATTGTGGGATGTCAGGTCAGAACCAAGTTAATTCCCGAGGTTTTAACGTGCTAGGTGTCATTGGAGCTTGTGGCATATTAACTCAGCCCAATAATGATAAAGGTAGTGCTGGTTTTGAAGCTTTAAAATTGGGTTCGGAACTTTTCACAGCATCAGACGGCTTAACTCCACCCGTCTATATTCCTCAAATAGGAAGTCCTGTTCTTGATCAAGGAAACGACGGAGTCCCCGGCAGCACTCCAACCGCTTGTTTGTCTAAAGACGAAGTTGGAAACCAACGAACACAAGGAAGATGTGACATCGGTGCTGTAGAAGGTGGAATTAATTTAGGAAGCTTTGGTCCACTTAGACTTAACCCATTATTTACTGACCGGTTGGCAGGGGTTTTTGGAACGCCCGATGTCGTTGGCCCAGGTGCCGATGGAAATATCATCCCAGGTACCACCTCAACCCCTGGAGTCGGTACTGGTACCAGTCCAACACCACCTCAAGATCAACCGACTGGACCCAGTCCCAGTGGTGGCGGGGCAGTTGGTCTTAAGGGGGGATGTGCTTTGGGGTTAGGTTCTGATGTAAGCAGTAGTGCCTTCTGGGGATTATGGATGTCTGCAATTGCATGGGGTTTGAGCCGACGATTTTTTAGAGCGAGGTAATACGCCTAGGGCACCCGCGTAACTCCCACAAGGACCTGGCGCGGGTGCTTTTTTAGATACTGGCTCTTATCTCAAAGCATTTAAGCATCTAGCGGGTTTACCTGAAGATGAATTATCATAAGGGTAGCTGGAGGAAGTATGAATAGAATTAAGTTCATTGGTATCAGTCTCATTTTCTTCGCCGTTTTTGCATCAGGTAAGATTTCAAGAGCCGCTGATCTTTTTACATTTAACCCTCAACCTGATTTTGGAGATGCTATTGTCAATGGTTCATTACCGGTTACTTTTCAAGTAACTCGAACATCGGGCTCTCCAGGGGTTATTATTCAAGGGATGAACATTTCTGGAGAAAATGCGAATGATTTTACGATCAATGAAGAAAACTGTGTTAGTCGCAGTGATAGTTGCCAAATCGAAATCGCGTTCAAACCCTCTTCGATTGGTGAAAAAAATGCGACATTAACCGTCTCTACCCGATCTGCCACTATTTCTGGTCAATTATTTTCGCAGGAGATACCGCTTGTTGGAAATGGTGTCCTCTTTAAATTTGATCCTAATAAGATTGAAAGGATTCCACGAGACGGGCTTCCAACCTTTCCGATACCAGGGCAACCCACTCCAGGGTTACCACCACTACCGCCAAATCCACCGGACGTAACTTTTCCAGAACCAGTACCACCTCAACCCACAGCGGAGCCAACTCCTCAACAACCAGCTCCCGAACTCCCCCCAAGCCCAACGGATCAAGTGGAATCTGGAAATGATGAAAGAACGCTACAGGGGGGAGCCAAATCGATCTTCAGTTGTTCATTATTGGATGAAGGGGATCAAACAAGCTTCGGGTTAGCTTTGTGGTTAGCTTTGCCATTTTTGATTTTTTTAAAAAGACAAAAGGTCAAAATTAAATGAGATCTTATGTTTATAAAATCTTCTTTGTCGGTGTGTGGATTTTTGGCTGGAATGAAGTTGCTTTAGCCGAACCAGCGATGTTTGTTTTTTCTCCGAGCTCAGTTGAGTTTTCAGGTACCGTTCGTGGCCTACCTTCTGAGACTAAGGTATCTATTTCTCGAGCGAAGATCGGAGAAAACCCCACCATCACGGATATTTCTGTCATTGGGGAAAATGCTATTGATTTTAAGGCAAGCGAAGAATGCCTTAATAAAACTATAGTGGATAAAAGCTGCGTCATCACGGTCACCTTCAAACCGAATGAGATTGGTGAACGAGAGGCTACTTTAGTCCTATTCAATGAAAATGGTCTGCCCTCTTTTGCTCAACTGAAAGGAAAAGGGATTAATCTTCAGGACGCTTTAAATAACGTAGAACCAGATCCTGGCCGCTTTAACCCTCAATTTCCTTCAAGCCCAACTTCACCCATACCAGCACCTGATCCAACGGCCTCTCCAACACCAACTCCTGCTGTTCCTCCCGAACCTACGCCCCCTATTGTAGATTCTGGCGCTCGCAGCCCTGAAGCGGTGCCAACTCCACCCGAAGACCAACCGGCACCGACGGACGATGTAGGAGCACGTGGACAAGGAGTTAGCGGAGGTTGTTCCCTCATGAGGTGAGAAGGTCCATCACCTCTTCATCCGATACTTGAGAAAAATCTTCAAAGAATTGCCCGACGGCATAAAAATTTTCTGGAATCTCCAAACAGACCACTTCATCGGCATATCCCCTTAATCGTTCCACCGTATCCGCGGGAGCCACTGCGGTGGCGATAATGATTTTTTGTGGCTGCTTTGCCTTCACGGCATCAATCGCGGCGATCATGGTCGATCCAGTCGCGATTCCATCATCCACTAGAATGACGATCCTCCCTTTCGGATCCAAGGGTGGACGGATCGGAGTATAAGATTGGCGACGATGACGGAGCATTTCTAATTGGGTGGTGACTTCTTCCTCAATATAACTTTGATTAATTCCTAACTCCGCTGCCAATGGGCTTAAATACACATGCCCCGTTTCATCCACCGCACCCATTGCTAGTTCGGGATGCCCGGGGGCTCCTAGTTTGTGCACGAGGATGACATCCAAATCCCCATTTAATTTTTCTGCGATGATTTTTCCCATCGGAACCGCGCCGCGAGGGATGGCGAGGGTCAGCGGATTTTTGCCTCGATAGGATTGAAGCGAGGTAACGAGTTGTTCAGCAGCTGATTGGCGATTTTTGAAGGGCATAAAGCATTCGCCCTCATGTTAAGAGGCGTATTCTTTTACCATGTGAACGAGCTCTTTGGCATTACATGCCTTGGTCAGATAACCTCGGGCACCCAGCGAAAGGCTTTCCGATGCGACATCTTCATCGGCAAGCGCGGTGAGGACGACGATGGGGGTGTGCGCTAGTTCGGGATGAGTTTTGATTTCCCGCAAAAATCCAAAACCGCTCATTTCGGGGAGCATCAGATCAAGTAGAATCAGATCAGGTTTGTTGAGAATCGCTTTCTCAATCCCTTCGGTAGGGGCGGTGGCGGTGAAACAACGGAAGTGATGATTTTCGAGGGTCATTCTCAATAGCTCGAGGGTGTCTTCATCGTCGTCAATGACTAAAACCTTTTTGACTTTATCAATCATGTGAATCACCTTTCTATTGGAATTTTTTCTCTTTGGGAATTAATGCTTATTTTATTCCTAATCGAGATTGCAAGTAAGATATTTTCAGATAATTTGGATTTTTAACCAGTTAGCGATATTTTCCCCCTCTTGGGTTA
>JBGTGJ010000063.1:0-3501 GCA_041746775.1 bacterium | reverse complement strand
TTGAAGATGGGAGACAGCTTTAATTTTTTGACCACCCGGCAAGCGGGGGCAATCGATGGGACGGAATATCAATTACTCGGAACCTTTGAAACCTTTGTAAAAGATTTCGACGATCGTGCGATGAAAGTTACTTTAGAGAGTGCGCAAAGATTACTCGATACCCCCAACCAGGTGCACAGTCTTTTAGTGATTTTAGATGAAACTGGAAATACCGACTTAGTGAAACAACAATTGACAGATGCATTTCGTCAAAAAAATCTTAATCTCGAGATTATCACTTGGTTACAACAGGGTTTATTCTATCGCCAGAGTGTCGATCTGCTTGGTAAAATTTATGGAATTGTCCAATTCATCGTCGCCGTCATTTTCCTCATCAGCATTGCCAACACGATCAATATGACAGTGTTCGAGCGGATGCGGGAGTTTGGTACGATGATGGCGATTGGGAATGATCGCTGGATTATTTCTGCAACGATTCTCTTTGAGGCGTTAATTCTGGGATTATTAGGAGCATTTCTGGGCATCTTAATTGGAAGCGGAGTGGCAGAATTTGTTTCGATCTTCGGGATTCATATGCCGCCGCCACCTCAAGGGACCAGTGATTATACGGTGATCATTGCACTTAGTCCCAAATTACTCTGGGAAACTTTTTTAATTGCAACCCTTTCTACTTGGGCCTCGGCTCTTCATCCAGCTTATCGTGCGGCGCGTTTTCCGATTATTCAGGCGCTGGGATATGTCTAATCAATGCGGAATGGCGAATTCGGAATGCGGAATGGAGGAATTTCTACTTATGACCCATGAGTTATAAAAAGAACTTCTATAACTCATGAATGTCGTATATTATGAGTTATAGAAAGTAGCTCTATAACTCATGAAATGGAACTGGCAAAAAACAGGATGGCCTAATTTTACTTATAAAAACAAGGAGTTAGTTGATCTTGAGTCTCGATTTCTTCGTCAGTCTGGAATCTTTTTAGGCACCATTAAACATATCAAAAAGGAAGATCAGACGACCTTGACCATTGAGTTTTTGAGCACCGAGGCAGTCAAGACTTCGGCCATTGAAGGGGAGATTTTAAATCGTGACAGCGTCCAGTCCTCCATCCGACGTCATTTTGGACTAAGTAGCCCTACCAAAAAAATTCCTCCGGCAGAGCAGGGGATCTCTGAAGTGATGATGGACTTGTATGAAAGTTTTCAAACCTCACTTTCGCACAACCAACTTTACTCTTGGCATAAAATGCTGATGAAGGGACACCCTGACGTGCGAGATGTTGGCAAGTATCGCTCGCATTCGGAACCGATGCAGGTCGTCTCGGGCCGCATCGATCAACCTAAAATTCATTTTGAAGCTCCCCCCTCTCAACATATGCAGAAAGAGATGGAGGGATTTGTCCGATGGTTCAATGACACGGCACCTGGTGGAAAGAGACTGCTTCCGGCATTGACCCGTGCTGGGATTGCTCATCTGTATTTTGTTTCTATCCACCCTTTTGAAGATGGCAATGGCCGTATCGCAAGAGGGATATCGGAAAAGGCACTTTCTCAAGCCTTGGGATTGCCTACCTTGATCGCGTTGTCTCAAACCATTGAAGCTGGCAGAAAAGATTATTACAAACAGCTCGAACTGAATAATAAAAATTTAGAGATCGCCGACTGGTTAATTTATTTTGCCAATACTGTTTTGAGCGCGCAAAATTATACACAACAGCTTATCGACTTTTTGATCGAAAAAACAAAGCTCTTCGAAAATTTGAGAGAGCGAGTGAATCCACGGCAACAAAAAGTGCTCGAAAGGATGTTTCGTGAAGGGCTGAAAGGCTTTCAAGGAGGTTTGAGTGCAGAAAATTATATTTCTATTACGAAGACCTCACGGGCAACCGCGACTCGTGATTTACAAGAGATGGTTGAAATGGGAGCTCTTCGCAAGTCAGGAGAATTGAGATACACTCGGTACTTTTTGAATGTTCCTGGAGCTGTATGAAATTGATAAATAGCAATCTCGATTGAATTTTAGTAAAAGGAAGGGGGATTCATGATAGACAATGGATTCCTTCGACAAGCTCTGGACAAGCTCCGGATCAAGTCCGGGATGACATGCTTTTTTTCTTGTTGTCATTCTGGAGAAATCCAGAATCCATTTTTGTGATAGATTTTCAAACTTATGCTCATCCTAGTTTCCAACGACGACGGTATCTACTCCGACGGAATCAAAATCCTGGCGGAGTCGCTCAAAAAAATTGCTCGCGTGGTAGTGGTTGCTCCTGATCGTGAAAAGTCAGCAGCTAGTCATTCCTTGACGCTGCATCGGCCACTCCGAGTGCAACAGATTAGAAAGAATTATTATGCAGTGACAGGGACTCCCACTGATTGCATTACCTTGGGAGTTTATGAAATTTTAAAAAAGAAAAAACCAGATCTTATTGTGTCCGGCATCAATCGTGGCGGTAATTTAGGGGATGATGTGCATTATTCTGGTACCGTTTCGGCTGCCTTGGAAGGGGCGATCATGGGGATTCCGTCGATTGCGATTTCTTTAGTGGTTCGGGATGAGCGCCCTCATTGGCATCCTGCGGCTAGGTTTGCGACTAAACTGGCTAGCTGGGTCGTACAGGAGGGTTTACCTCGAGGGGTGATCCTCAACGTCAATGTTCCTAATCTTCCGCAAAAAAAGATTAAAGGATATGCCTTTTGCAAATTAGGAAAACGGAACTATGGGGATATCATCGTCGAAAAACTCGATCCACGAGGGCACAAATATTATTGGATCGGTGGAGATGAAACCGGTTACAACAATATTCCAGGTAGTGATTGTAACTCCATTTTAGATAGAAAAATTTCCATTACTCCACTCAAAGTCGATGTGACCGATTTTCCGATTTTAGATCAAATTCGACATTGGAAGCTTTAGGACAAATTCCAAATTTCAATATCCATGTTATTAAGAAGTAGAATCTTTAAAAAATCACCTGTTCCTATACACCATGACCATTACCAGGTGGCTCGAAAGCGCATGGTGCAGGAACAACTAATCTCCCGCGGGATTGAAGACATGCGTGTGCTTCAGGCGATGCTCAAAGTTCCGAGGCATCTGTTTGTCGATGCAGGGATGCAGCCGCTGGCCTACAATGATCACCCTATTTTTATTGGGGAAGAACAGACGATCTCTCAGCCATATATCGTGGCGAAGATGCTGCAAGCTCTGCAATTGCAGCCTAACCATCGTGTGCTCGAAGTGGGGACCGGTTGTGGTTATTTGACAGCGTTACTTGCGGAGCTATCTGGATCGGTATTTTCTATCGAACGAATTCCCAACCTTCTGCTCAAGGCGAGAAGGACTTTAAAACAATTGGCTTATAAAAATATTACTATCAAGCTGGGAGACGGAACGGTCGGTTGGCCGCAGCAGGCGCCGTTTGATGCAGTCGTCGTTTCTGCTGGTTCTCCTCAGATCCCGCAACCTTATCTCGAACAATGCAAAGAGGGGGGGAGGGTGGT
>JBGTGJ010000062.1:0-2412 GCA_041746775.1 bacterium | reverse complement strand
TTCAATCATAAGGAGTCAATCATGGGAAACAACCTACTCATCGAATCAAGGGATCCGTTCGAGTTTCAAGATGTCCAACAATTTTACGACCTCGCCCACCAGCTCTCTCAGTCCGGTCATCAAGTGACGATGTACCTCGTTCAAGATGGGGTTTTTGCGGCACGAAGTGGGGCCAAAACGGGAAAGTTTGGTGATCTCGCCAAAGCAGGAAAAATCAAAATCTTAGCGGACGATTTTTCTCTCGAAGAGCGAGGGATATTACAAGACTCCATGGCATCAGGCATTCAACCTTCCAACATCGATCATTTGGTAGACCTCATGTTAGACGGCTCTCCCAAAACAATCTGGCACTAGGAGAAATTTATGGGAAAAAAATTAACGCTACTGATCATGGATCCCCCCTACGAATCCCCTAATTCAACTACCGCTCTGCGCATCACTGAAGCAGCCTTAAGAAAAGGGCATAGTGTCAACGTTTTCGCCTACGAAGGGGCAGTGAGTCTCACCTTTGCGGAGCAGAAAGGACACGCCAATCCTGTGAAGGGGACTACGTTAGAACAAGAACAACACCCCCTCCCTAAAGAGATGGTCGCAGGCTTATTTGAGATGGCCCAAGGGGATGCGAAATTAAACTGGGTCAACTGTGGACTTTGCGTGGATGAACGGGGAGTGGCGAATTGGATCCCTGGGCCGGTGCGTGGTGGTCCTGGTGATTTTATCAAGATGGTACAAGAGAGTGACAATACGGTCGTCATTCCAACTAAGTGAGGAAATTATGGCAAAAAAAATCTTAAGCATTGTGGATATCGCTTACCGAGCGACACTCGAAGAACAAGACGACACCACCCTTTGGTTTACTGCCGCATGCAAAAATGCCGGAGCTGATCTTACCCTGCTTTTAACTGGGAATGCAGTCAACTACGCAGTGAAAGATCAAAAACCTCGGGGCCTAAAATTTGGAAAAGCCGAAATCCCTCATCCTCCCCATCCCCAAGAAGATTTAAAAAAGTTGATGGAAAAAGGGATCGGAGTTTTTTTGCTTAAAGAAGATGCTGAAGAGCGTGGCATTCCCTCCGATTCCATGATCACCGGAATCGAACCAATCTCGAGAAATCAAATCGCCAAATTTATCGATCAATACGACCTGATCTGGCATTGGTAGTTTTTGAGGGCGAGACAAATCATTTGATCAACGGATCCTGATCTGGCATTGGTGGTCGTCCGATGCTCAAACTCCTTTCGATTTTTCTGTTGGGATTTTTATTTACTTCCTGCAACTGGATTTCTCTCGCCTATCATGCGCTGGCGTATGAAACCACCTCAGCCGGCGAAGTCGGAAATGTCGTTGCCTTGGGTTCTTATGGCTATGCCACCATGGCAGAGCAAGGATTAGGGATCGTCGATCTAAACTCTGGAAAACAAATCAAAGTCATTCAGGTTCCTACAGGTAGCGAAAGCATTGATGATCTCGCCATCGATCAAAACTTACTTTTTGTGCTGGATGCAAAAATTCCGGGAAATTTAAGCGTCTATTCACTCACAGATCCACTCAACCCAAAATTAGTATCCAACCCAACGCCAGTCCCCGTTGAACCATTTTCAGGGGTCTCGGCGGGGGGAGGTCTCGTGATGGTTTCAGGGGGAACTTCTAAGCTCACCCTAAGAACTTATGATTCCCAAGGGATCTTAGGAACTCGTGTCATGGATGCCGATCTCGGTAGGGGCCAACCTGATACTCTCGTCTCCCCTTTAGGTACCCTGGCTTTTATTTCAACTCATTACTCCGGCTCAAAATTTGGGCTAAGCATTCTTAAGCTAGAACAACACCCTCTCAGTATCACTTTAGAATCCAATCTTGACCTGCCCGGTGCTGGTTTTACGGAGGGGGGCTATAAACCTGCTAACTTTCCAATTGAAATGGCGCTGTTTGGGCAAACGCTACTCGTGGCTCATAGCAAAGGGATTGCCTTCGTCGATATCCAAGATCCAAAAAACCCTAAATTGACCAAAATCTTTCCTCTCGATTTTTCTGCGGTGAACGTGGATGTTTTTGATCAGACCGCCGCCGTAGTTGGAGCATCCGCAACACCCAAAGTGATACTGATCAATTTAACTGATCCGATGGGACCAAAAATTATAAAAACGATTCCACTCCCTGCCAAGACTCATGCGACCGGAGTTGCACTTACCTCAACAAAAGTCATTGTGGCAGCGCAGGAAAAGGGGACGTTAGTTTTTAATCGATAACAAACCGGCTCATGTTGGGCCTTACAAAGGAGAATCCTATGAAGAAAACAGCACTCAGCTTTTTCACAGCACTGATGACCTTAGGGATGGTCTTCACCGCCTGTAAAAAAACAGAAAAGACCTCCATGGAAATGACCATGGAACAACCTCCCATAAAAGAAGAAG
>JBGTGJ010000061.1:0-7810 GCA_041746775.1 bacterium | reverse complement strand
AACTGATAGAGAATTTCCCACAACGCGCGACGAGAGAGTGGATCGACACCTGCCGTCGGTTCATCGAGAAAAAGAATTTTTGGGCGATGGAGCAGCGAATTGGCCAATGCAAGACGTTGTTTCCACCCACCAGACAACTCTCGCGCAAGCTTCTTTCTCCAACGTCCTAATTCTGTCATGACGAAAATCTCGGCCATCCGTTTTTGAATATCGGCATCCGAGAGTTTATAAATCCTTCCATAAAAATGAATATTCTCTTCGACGGTGAGATCACTATAAAGACTAAAGTGTTGGGAAACATAACCGATCGATTCTTTGACTCGTTCTGGTTCTTCAACCACATCATATCCCGCCACCGTCGCAGTTCCGGAGGAAGGAGCCAGAATACCGCAGAGCATTCGAAGCGTCGTACTCTTGCCCGCTCCATTAGGCCCCAGAAATCCAAAGATCTCTCCGTAACCAATTTTAAAGTTGAGATGATCAACCGCCACCATCTTACCAAAGACACGAGTCAGATTTTTAGTTTCAATCGCAGTAGAATTCATACCCTTCACTTTTCACTCTTCACTTCTTTAAGATCCAAAAACACATCGGTATTCACTCCCGGTCGCAAATATGGTTGCCTCTCATCCAAGGTTACTTTGACCGCAAAGGTTTGAGTGATCCGCTCCTCTTCGGTTTGAACATTGCGTGGCGTAAACTCCGCTCGAGGGGCAATATAGCTGACGTGTCCACGAAAGGTTTGGGAAAGACCATCAAACTTGAGCGTAGCTGGTTGATTCATCTGCACTCGATTGATCACCCCCTCCGGTACAAAAATTTTAACCCACATCTTTTGCGGATCTCCAACAATCACAATGGGGGAACCAGCAGCCACCACTTCACCCGATTCATGCACCTTTGTTAGAATGACTCCGTCCACTGGAGAAATAACCTGTTGGTCTTCCAAAGCAAGAGCGGCATTTTCCATCTCTTGTTCACTCGCCCCTCCTTGGCGGACGATGCGAGACACTCTTTCATAATCTCGCTTGGTTTGATCGTACCGCTCGAGTGTCGAAATCAATTCTCCTTGTTTCACCGAATCCCCTTCATCCACGGTTAAAGAGGTCAGTCGTCCGGCGACTCGTGCTCCCACTCCATGTTCCGTCAATTCAAGAGTCCCAGAAAATTTTTCAGGAGAAGGGTGCATCCAATGATCGCAACCGAGCGGAATTAAAAAGAGTGGAAGAGTTAAAAAAATCTGAAGAAAAAATCGCCTCACTGCAGCCTCCCCATCGCATGTGCGAGATTAACTTGTGCCAATTGAAAATTTGCCTCCGCCTCGGCATGGCGATCCTGAATAAGCGCTAACTGAGTAGTCGCCTCCACCACTTCTAAATCGGTTCCAAGCCCCGTCTGAAATCTACTTCGCGAAATCGACAACTGTTTTTGCGCGGCAACGCGATCCGCCTCTGCCGCCTGCAGTGCTGCGGTAGCCTGCTTCAGTGATTCTTGCGCGCTGAGGATTTTGGCCTCGGTGGTGTGCTCGGCATCAGAAAGCCTTGCCTCCCCTTCTCGAATCCGACTGGTTGCCTCCTTGAGTTGAGCTTCACGCCAGCCCCCCTGATAGATCGGAATCGAAAGTTGTCCGCCAAAAGAATAAGTACCCAGGGATTCATTGGGAATAATCCCGCTTGCACCATAATCAGCCGTTCCGACAATTTTTGGAAAATATCCCCCCTTGGTCACTTTTCTTTCCGCTTTTAATTGTTCCACCTCTCGGGTGGCGAGCTTCACATCGGGATGTGAATCGACCCAAGTATCGATGGAAGAAGATTCTGGTGAAAAACTTGGTAACTGAAATTTTTCTTGGGAAAATAGAATCTTCTCCTCGGTAGGAAGCCCCAGAGCAGCGATCAGATCAAGCCGGCGTTCCGCGGCCTGAGCCAATGCCTGCGTTAACCGACTACGATCACCGGCGATTTCAGCGTTTTTTTGGGTCACATCGAGTGAGGTCCCTAATCCCACTTGCAGCCTCGATCGAGAAAGCCGATCTCGCGTCTCCCCCTGTTGGACTAAGGCACGCGCAAATGCCACCGCTTGGTCGGCTCGCTTCGCGTCGAGATAGAGGGCCGCTACCAGCGCCATCACATCCTGTTTCACTTTTTCTGATTCTGCGATGGAAAGATTTTTTCCAATGCGAGCTGACTTGAGGCGCTCTAAAGTAGGAAGATCAAATAATGTTTGAGTTAACGCGACCCGGGCATCAAAGCTGTTGAAGGGGCCAACCAAGGGATTAGTGTTGGGGATATCGATACCAAATGCTGCTAGATTCACCACTCTCCGGTATTGCGATGCAGTCCCTTGCAATTGTGGAAGTAAGTTGGAGCGAGCCTGCCCAATCCGCGAAATCGCCTGTTGTACTCGCTGCTCGGAGACTATCACTTCGACATGACGCTCTTTGGCCATTTGCATCGCTTCAGAAAGACTTAAATGAATGGTGGAGTCATCAGTCAATCCAAGAGTGGACCATAGTGTGATGAAGAAAAATGAAATAAAAAACTTCCCCATGGAAGCCTCAATGTTACCAGCTGAGGTCTATCGGGACAAAGAAAATTAATACCCCAGTTCTTGCAACAAGGCGATCTGCTCCTTCATCGTTTGCAAGAATTCTTCCCAATATCGATGCTCACGATAATAAGGAAAGGCTCGCTGAAAGATCTCCTCTTCATAGCGACGTCCAATCCATGCGGAATGATGAATGAGTCGAAGGGTACGAAGCGGTTCCGCAAGTCGTAAGGTATCGTAGTCGAACTCCCGAAACGTCTCATACCCTTTAAAGAAGGCATCCTGTTGTTCACGCTGTTCCTCTTTAGTGCCAAAGAATAGCATCCAAATATCCTGAATCGGTGGTGCGATCACCATATCGTCGAAGTCGAGCAACACCGGCCCCTCTTTCCCCCAAAGAATATTGCCGTGATGACAATCCCCATGCAGTGGAATGGAAGGGATATTTTTAGGGAAATAAATTTCAACCAATTGAATCGCCTGTTTGAGGCAGGCAGCGATCGAACCTGCTAAATCTTTGGGAAGGAACGGTTGCGTGAGGATAAATTCGACATTCTTATGACCATAAGTTTCTGGTGAAAGCTGCATCCGATGTTTCGTTTTAAAATTTTCTCCGACGTTGTGAAGTCTGCCAAGAGATCTTCCTAACCATCCCAATTCTTCGAAGGAAAGATCAGCATGCTGTCGACCGCGAAATTTTGGATAGAAGGAGTAGAAAATATCTTCAATCTTTGCGAGTGATGGGAATCCTTCTATAGAAAATGAAAGTTGAAGAGGTTCGACGACGGGGATTTCTGCTTCGGCTAATGCGCGGGTGAAGCGATGCTCTTCATCAATCGTTTCAGCCGACCAACGACCGGGGCGGTAAAACTTGGCCACAATTGGATCGTGATCTTCGAGTTGAATTTCGTATACGCGATTTTCGTAACTATTAAGTGGATAAAAGACACCGGTCGGCTGCAGCCCTTGCTGTTGCACTGCTTGGAGAATCGTTTCGGGAAGAAGATGGGAAAAAGGTTTCATATTTATCATTTAGCATTATAATCATTTTGATGAACATCCTTTTTGTCTGCACTGGAAATTCTTGCCGCTCCCAAATGGCCGAAGGGTATCTTCGTGAACTAGGAAAAGAAAAGTTTGAAGTCAAAAGCGCCGGTATTCACCCCTCTTGGGTACATCCCCGTGCGGTCGAGGTGATGCGGGAAGATCACGTGGATATTTCCAAACAGTACTCCAAAGGGCTAACACAACCCCATTTAGACTGGGCAGATTGGGTGATCACACTTTGTGGCAATGCGCAGGAGAGTTGTCCTGTCATCCCACCTCCTAAGAAAACGGATCATTGGGATATCGGCGATCCGGTCGGAATTAAGGGAGATGACGAAAAAGTTTTACAAGCTTTTCGAGAGGTGCGAGATCTGATCAAAAAAAATATTTTGGATTTTATAACAAATAAAGCATAGGCAAAATATATTGGAGGAAAAAATGAAAGTTCTTTACGGAGCCCACGGCTCCCCATTCGTGAGAAAAGTAAAAATCTTTTTGGCTGAAAAAAAAGTCCCTTATCAATTTGAAGCAGTGATTCCAGTCAATGTCTCGGAGGAATATAAAAAGATCAGCCCATTGGGTAAAATCCCCGCCTTCCGCGACGATGACTTTGCCATCTCGGACAGCTCAGTGATCTGCGAGTATCTTGAAAAAACCAATCCTGAACCATCTCTCTTTCCCAAAGATCCGCAAAAATATGCCCGTGCCCTTTGGTTTGAAGAATATGCTGACACGGCAATGGCCAGTACAATTGGTGGAAAAATATTTTTTCCAAAAATCCTCGCTCCACTATTGTTAAAAAAACCGGTGGATGAGGAAAAAATCAAAGAAGGGGTTGAGAAAGGGCTTCCTCCACTGTTTGATTATCTCGAATCGCAAGTAAACCCTGAACACTTTTTAGTAGGAAACCGTTTTTCCATCGCCGACATCAGTGTGGGAAGTCAGATTGTGAACCTGATGCTCTGCGGTTTTGCCGTGGATGCTGCGCGCTGGCCTAAACTCGCAGAGTACATTTCCGAACTATTTTCGCGCCCCTCCTTTGAGGCCTGCATCGAAAAAGAGAAAAAGGTTCTAAATATTCAATGAACCAAGATCCCCCCATTTTACTCTTCGATGGGGTCTGCAATCTCTGTGATGCCAGTGTGCAATTCATTATCAAAAGGGATCCTCAAAAGATTTTCCGCTTTGCACCACTGCAATCGGAAGTTGGGAAAGAGTTATTAAAAAGATGCCAACAACCCAAGACTGAACTCTCCACCATGGTGTTGATCGAAGAGGATCAGTGTTTCACCAAGTCAGATGCGGCATTAAGAATTGCACGTCACCTCAAACATCTTTGGCCCCTTATGTATGGCTGGGTCGTCCTTCCCCGAATCATTCGGGATAAGATTTATGATTGGGTTGCAAGTCATCGCTATCAATGGTTTGGAAAGAAAGATCAGTGCATGATCCCCAGCACAGAAATCAGCCAGAGGTTTTTAAAATAATCCTAATTGTTGATTGGGCCTGCGGAAGGAATCGATCGACAACTTCAAATCTTTACCCATGATCCCTGCCTTCTTACACGAAATCTGAAATAGTTTTGCAATCTGTTCGGCAAAGATCCCTTCCCCTCGCATTCTTTTTCCGAAACTGGTTTCGTTGAGCTTCCCACCACGGATCGATTCAATCCGATGTAGAATTTTTTCTTTTCGGTCAGGGAAATGTTGCTTTAACCAATCTTGGAATAAATTTTTCACACCGTAAGGAAGCCGCAACATCACAAAACCAGCCTGCTGGGCGCCGGCTCTCGCGGCGGAATGGAGGATGGCTGGAATTTCGGAATCGTTGAGTGCTGGAATCGTCGGTGCCACCATGACACCGGTCGGAATCCCGGCTTGAGAGAGTTGTTCGATCGCTTGTAGACGGTGCAACGGCGTTGAAGCGCGTGGTTCGAGAATTCTTGCAAGATTGGAATCCAGTGTCGTCACGGAAATAAAAACGGCGACCGCGGAATATTTTGCTAATTCGGAAAGCAGATCGATATCTCGTGTCACCAGATGATTCTTCGTGATGATCGCCACTGGATTTTGAAACTCCGCTAACACTTCAAGGCAACGTCGTGTCAGTTTTAGATGGCGTTCCACGGGTTGATAACAATCGGTCACTCCGCTCATCGCTAAAACTTGGGGTTGATATTTTTTGGAAGATAATTCTTTCCGCAATAACTCAGGGGCGTTTTCTTTCACCATGAGCTTGGTTTCGAAATCGAGTCCGGCAGAAAAACCCAGATACTCATGGGTAGGACGAGCATAACAATAGATACAACCATGTTCGCAGCCACGATACACATTGATGCTGGCGTTAAATCCGACATCCGGACTGTCATTATAGGTAATCAACGACTGAGATCGGTCTTTAAAAATTTGAGTGGTGGGAACGGGATCTTCGGGCGAGGGATTTTCTTTATCGTAATCGAGGTGAAGTTCTTCAAAACGGTTAGGGGGATTGTCCGAAGCCCCACGACCGTGAACTGCCTCCTTAGCTTGATTTTTCGACGTTTGCCGGATTTCCATATCTTTCGGAATAGACAAAATCTTGGATCGATTGACGAATCCTGGGTTCGGTTTCTTTTTCTTGGAGTTTTTCTGGGAGCTGCTGGGGATCCCCTTCATAACCTAGTGCAATCGCCGCCACGGGATCGTACCCTTCAGGAATTTGAAATTCCTTTCGCGTCTTGTCTACATCAAAACCAGCCATTTGATGAACGATTAATCCGAGATCAGTCGCTTCTAAAACTAAATTTTCTACCGCAAGCCCTACATCGTGATAGGCATGTCGGTTGGGCTTATTGTTTTTTGCGAAAAATAATTTAGCTATCGAGAACATTAAGACCGGAGCCTCTTTCGCCCAAACCTGATTTCCTTCTACTAAACAACTCAGAAGTTTTTGAAACTGTTCGGGCTGATCTTTCGTCGCAATCAAAAAACTCCACGGCTGTTCATTAAAAGAAGAAGGGGCCCAACGGGCGGCTTCGAAAAGTGAAAGGAGTTTTTCTTTTTCGACCGAACGATCGGAAAATGCCCGCGGGCTCCAGCGTTGCCGGATGAGCTGGTGAATTGGATACTGGTTATCAGCTAATTTTTCCATATTTCCCCCTTATTGATTCAAAACAAGATGCCAGCTGTGTGCAAAATCTGCGTCTAACCTCATCTCTTTAGAAAATCTTTGATAAATTTCATAAATATATTTTTGTGTGACTCGAGAAAGGCGTTTTCTATTTTTTTTCAACTCTTGAATCTTCGTCGATAAAACTTGGGGAATAATTTTTTGAAACTCGACCCCCTTGGCTTGATGGCCTGCATTCCAAAGGCGAGATGCGACTTCCACTAAACTCTCGATCCCCGCCACTTCAAAGCCGGTTTCCTTTTCGATGATGGCAATCGGCAACCGCCTGCGATTATTTTTCTGATAATAAGAAATATAAACCTTCTTCAGCGTCTCTAGGATATCTTGAAGCTCGGCAGGTTTTGGATTTTTTACTTTTTTTAAATATAAATCAATTTCGTGACGGGCCTCGGCTACCTTTCCAAGTGACGCCAATAGGATCCCTTTAGCACCATGGGCATGCACATAATTAGGGTCGATTTTTAGAGTCTGATCAAAGTCTTGTAATGCCAAATCGATTTTCCCTTTTCGGTAAAAGAGATTTCCTCGCTTAAAATAAACCCCCGCCGCAAGCGGCTTATGATTCTTTTCTGCTAGTTCTATTCCACGATTCAAATAATAGTAACCTTTATCAAAATCTCCCAAGGAAAATTTTGCAGTACCAAGATTGAGATTCGCTTCGACATACTCAGGAAATATTTGGATCGCCTTTTCAAAATTTTCAGCAGCTTTATCAATAACTCCTTTAGTGCCCCAAAAATTTCCAAGAATAAAATAAGCGGGTGCAAAGAATGGGTTGATCTTGATGACCTGCTGCAATTGTCGAATGGCTCTGTCATCCTTTTTTTGAAAATAAATCCCCGCCAGACCAAAGTGGGGCAAAAAAAGATTTGGTTCAATCTCAATCGCCTTTTTAAGAATCTGCTCTCCTGCCTCTAGATTCCCATGTTCGGCATTGATGACCCCCTGATTGAAAAGAAGTTCGGGAGAAGCCGGATTGAGTTGCCCAGCTACCTCCATCATTTTATAGGAAGCTTGAAACGAACCTGAGCGATGGTGAAACATCGCC
>JBGTGJ010000060.1:0-3777 GCA_041746775.1 bacterium | reverse complement strand
GAAAAATGGTTACCACAATACCAACAACAATTTTTCGCAGGGGCGTTGGAACGAGGAGTTGAACTTTCGGTGATCGAAGCGGCCTGGCAGATGATTCAAAGCTTTGCCTGCTACAGTTTTTGCAAACCCCACAGCGCCTCTTACGCACTCGTCTCTTTTCAATCCGCCTTTTTACGCGCCCATTATCCCGCGGAATTTATGGCGGCAGTGATTTCCAACGGTGGCGGATTCTATTCTACTTTCGCTTATCTCTCCGAAGCACGCCGGATGGGACTTACGATTCTTCCACCCGATATCAATCTTTCGGGAATCCATTATCAAGGACAGGGACTTCAACTTCGCACCGGCCTGATGCAACTCAAAGGGGTTCGCGAGGCGTGGTCGGAAAAATGGGTGGAGGAAAGAAAAAACGGAGCGTACCGCTCACTCGAAGATTTTTTGGAACGTCTTCCGTGTGAACTTGCCGAAATGAGAATTCTGATTCGCGCCGGCTGCTTTGATTCGATCTCGCAAGGACTCCACCGCCCGCAACTTTTGTGGAAACTTCTCCAGATCTATCCCGGGATAGAAAATCGTGGGGCACTCCCCTTTATCCCCACCCAACCTTGGATCCCGGAGGTTTCCGATTATTCGGAGGAGCAAAAATTACGAGATGAAGTTGAGACATTAGGGGTGATGATCAGTCGACATCCTCTCACTATTTACGAAGAGCTTTTAGAAAAAACCGATCACGTCCCTGCTTATCGTATGGAGCAATTTGTGGGTCGTCAGGTCACGATGGTGGGATGGTTGATTACAGGGAAGGTGGTAGCAACGAAACATCACGAAGCGATGGAATTTATGACCTTTGAAGATCTAACGGGGATTTATGAAACCACCTTCTTCCCCAAATCTTATCAGCAGAATGCCCCCCTACTCAATCAACGCCAACCTTTTTGGCTGAAAGGAAAAGTAGAAAACGATCATGGCGGAATTACTTTGAATGTCGAAAAGGTCTCTCCTGTGTCTCGTTCAAAACTACAAAAACAGCGTTTCCAAGAAGAGGGTTGCAAAAACTAAGCTTAAAGAATATCAATGATAAGACTTAGCTTTCGGGGCGTAGCACAGCTGGCTAGCGCGCCTGCTTTGGGAGCAGGAGGTCGCCGGTTCGAATCCGGCCGCCCCGATATTGTTTTTTATTCGGATTTCTTAAATCTCTTGATCGCATTCTTAATTTCCCTTTCACTCAAAATTTTATTTAGAATAAAAACCAATCTTTTTCGAGGCACCTTTAGCAGGAGTCATGAGTTCGCGGATTGCGTCGAAAACAACTTTGAATTGGGCATCATATTTTTTCTCTAGATTTGCAAATTTCCGGGCCAGATCTTTATGAGTTAATAAAAATTCTCGAAGTTTCACAAAAGCCCGCATAATCTCAATATTCACTTGGACAGCTTGTTTACTTTTTAGAACACTCGACAACATAGCAACACCCTGTTCAGTAAAAGCGTAAGGTATCGCCCTTCGCAATCCCCCCCAACTTGAAGTCACAAATTGTGACTTCAAGTTATGAAACTCCTCAAACGAAAGTTGAAACATGAAGTCATCGGGAAAGCGTTCTATATTCCTCTTTACAGCTTGTACTAAAACTTTTGGCTCCACCCCATAGAGCTCGGCAAGATGGGTGCTAAGCATCACTTTTTTACCTTGAAGGTAAAAGATAGATTTTTCGATCTGTTCGATGGGTATCAAATGAGTCATCGCTTCCCCATCTCGCCATCAACTTTTTTCCCACTAAGCTCCTCCAATTGATTGAAAACCGTAAAACCCAACTTTTTATTCACTCCAATGAGGATTGATTCTGTATTCTTTCCCGTCCCATATTCTAGGCTGAAAATAGTCGATTTCTTTTTCCATAAAAGGAACAAAGCCCCCAATGGTCCTAGGGCATAAATTCCCCCACCCACAACCGCCCACCTACGTTGGGCCTTTTCCGCCATCGCTATGTGTTGAATTTTTTTTCCCTGAATTTCCCGATTAAGATTTTGGTATTCGAGATCCTTATAAGAAATTTTTAAAGATTCCTGTTTGGAAAAATCCAAATAACACTTCTTTAATTTACCTTGGGGAACAATGCATTTTCCCTCGTAGTAAAAAGCGTGAGCCGCCACTGGTCCCATCAACAAGGTTAAGATTAAAGATACCGCAATGAGTGTTTTCATATTCCCTCCTGAATTTTGGTTGGATTATACTTCGACGGAATTCAGCAAGGGGCGTGCCAGAGGAATCTCTGATTAGAATGTCTTAATTATAAGTGTTTATTGCGAATGATTAGCCTTGGATGGAAAAGGAATCGTTTGAAATTCAGACTCCTAGTTTCAAAATTGAATGTTACTCATTAAAAAATCAATCTTCTTGTGCCGATCTCACATCCTGTTCTTCAAGTCTTTACCTCGCTTCCCATTCGACACTGATCACACAAACACCCAAAAAATGGGACGAAAGACACCGCTTAATTCCTAATGTTCAATGCGGTGATCAATCAAAGGGCATCCGCCGCAAAAATGATTGTTTTTTTAGAATTTGAAAAAGTGTCAGATACTTTTGTTTTGGTTGGTTCCGTTTGTTTTAATTTTATTTTGCCAAATGCGCTTTGATAGCCACGCATAAAACCACGACGAAAACCCGCGATGAATAAGGGGCGGGAACCATACTCGTACCGATAAAATTCCCCTGGTTTCTTATATTCTGGGCGCATGGAAGGATTTGAATTTTTATTCTGGGCTTTATCTTCACTTCCAGCTCTTGGACCAGCATCATATCCCAATTCAAATCCCCGATGATGTGACGGATCTCCTATGATTCCCCCTGTCTTTTTATCTTCTATTTTATTTTGTGAACCTGCTGATGAAATCTCTATTTGGAAAAGAATTAGTAAAGCGGTGCAAATCAAGAAAGAAAGCTTGGCATAGGGATTGTTCAATCAGTCCTCGAAATCAGGCCATAGGTGGGGAGCGACATTTTTGCTATTCTCACCAAAGTTTTCTTCAAGGTTTCTCCCCAGGTCTCTCGCTGGTATTGAACACCATATTTTCTACAGGTACTTTCAATTTGTGGCCGTATTTGACGCAAACGATTGGGAGGGAGTTCTGGAAATAGATGATGCTCAATCTGATGATCGAGTGCTCCGCAGAAGATACTGATGAGGAGCGGTACCTCGTAATCATGGGTTGCCTCCACCTGTGATTTATACCACTGGCCACGACCTTTAGCCCGAAAGGATGGATCATAATATCGGAGGTCATCTCCGAAGTGGCCTGCATAAATCGTGGCACATGTATAGATGTTGCGCATGACATCGGAGGTTAAGTTGCCGGCAAAGACCTTCCACCAAAAAGGCCCCGCCAAAAGGGGCCAGAGCCCATAATTATATAAAGCATAGGGAACTAATTTTTTTGCAGATTGTCGCAATGCCTGAAAGATCGTTTTCAACTTTCGATCGGGTA
This sequence comes from bacterium, assembly GCA_041746775.1. Classification (GTDB taxonomy): domain Bacteria; phylum UBA10199; class UBA10199; order DSSB01; family DSSB01; genus JBGTGJ01. Next base: position 292 of record JBGTGJ010000060.1, on the reverse strand, counting down.
AAACATCGGTATATCCTTCGGCATGAGGGGAGTGGAAGAGATCTCCTAAACCGGTAAAGTAAAGATTCAAAGCCCAAGTAAAAATAGGTGCTGAAATAAAAAATTGCCCTGTTTGGAATAGATGACGCGGGCTCCAAGGAGTTTTTTCCGAGATGCGAAGTAGCGAAAAATTAACATCAGGATCACGACCTACCACATTGGTATAATGGTGATGGAGTTGATTATGCCCCTTCTTCCACGATTCGTCTTCAATCGGGGTGCCCCACTTGAAATGGGGAGAGTAAAATTCCTC
>JBGTGJ010000059.1:0-2903 GCA_041746775.1 bacterium | reverse complement strand
GGGCCGGTAGCGGTCGAGTTGGCGAAACGAGTGATCAATGAAGGGGCTGATCTGGATATGGTCAGTGGGCTAGCGATGGAGCGGAATACGTTCCCCCTTATTTTTGCGACGGAAGATAGAATGGAAGGGGTAGGGGCGTTTTTGGAAAAAAGGAAACCTAATTTCAAGGGAAAATAATGAACTTCTCACTATCTGACGAAAACAAAATGATCCAACAAATGGCTCGGCAGTTTGCGCAGAAGGAGCTTGCTCCTGCTGCCGCTGAGTTAGATGCGAAAGGGGAATTCCCTTCTCGTCACCTTCCCAAGATGGCGGAGTTAGGACTGATGGGAATGATGGTTCCCGCCGAGTGGGGTGGATCGGGGCTTGATACGTTGGCTTATGTGTTGGCTTTAGAAGAGGTCTCGGTTGCCTGCGCTTCGACAGCCGTTACGATGTCGGTAAATAATTCCCTCTATTGTGGGCCCATCACTAAATTTGGGACCGATGCACAAAAAGAAAAATATCTTCGTCCTTTCGCCACTGGAGAAAAGTTAGGGGCATATGCGTTGTCTGAACCTGGAACCGGCTCCGACGCTGCTAACCAGCAGACCACAGCGGTGAAAAAAGGGGACAAATATATTCTCAATGGTCGGAAAAATTTTATTACGAACGGACCAAATGCCGATGCGATGGTTCTTTACGCGATGACCGACAAAGAGAAAAAACACAAAGGAATTAGTTGTTTTATCGTCGATAAAAACTTTCCTGGTTTTTCAATTGGGAAAATCGAGAAGAAACTGGGGATCTGTGCCTCTTCCACCTCTGAAGTAGTTTTAGAAAATTGTGAAGTTCCTGTTGAAAATCTTTTAGGGAAGGAAGGGGAGGGGTTCACGATTGCCATGTCGACTTTGGACAGTGGTCGAATTGGCATTGGAACACAGGCATTGGGGATTGCGCGTGCGGCATTCGAAGCGGCAAGAAAATATTCCACCGAGCGTGAGGCGTTTGGAAAAAAGATTTACGAATTTGGCGCGATTCAGGATTACATTGCGAATATGGCCACTCAAATCGATGCTGCCCGACTTTTGGTGCATCGTGCTGCGTGGCTAAAAGATCAAAAGCTTCCATTTGGCAAAGAGGCGGCGATGGCGAAACTCTTCGCCTCTGAAACTGCGATGTGGGTGGCAACGAAGGCGATTCAAGTTCACGGTGGTTATGGCTATGTCAAAGATTATCCAGTCGAACGATTTTTCCGTGATGCCAAGATTACCGAGATTTATGAAGGGACGAGTGAGATTCAACGCCTCGTCATCTGTCGCCATTTGATTCGAGAAATCTCGTAGGGGCGGCCCCACGTGGCCGCTCGTCTCCGCGAACTAAAAATCGGGGAAGGGACGACCACGTGGGGATCGCCCCTACGCCATGACACACCCTTAAAAAATTGTTATTCTTGATTTATGTCCACCTCTTCCAAATACACCACCCTCTCCGGAATCCCTCTCAAAGAAGTTTACACCTCCGAAGATCAGAAAAATTTTTCTGAATCAGAAAAACTGGGTACTCCGGGCGAATTCCCCTTCACCCGCGGCGTCTACAAAAACATGTATCGCGGCAAACTCTGGACGATGCGGCAGTTTGCGGGGTTTGGGACGCCGGAGCAGACGAATCAACGATTCCACTATCTCATTGAACATGGTCAGACGGGGCTTTCCACCGCTTTCCACTTTCCAACATTGATGGGTTACGATTCGGATTCTCCTCGATCGAAAGGAGAAGTGGGGGTTTGTGGTGTGGCGGTTGACACACTTCGCGACATGGAAGTGCTGTTCGATAGAATTCCTCTCGACAAAGTGACCACCTCGATGACGATTAATCCTCCCGCCTCGATCCTGCTTTGCATGTATATGGCAGTGGCCGAGAAACAAGGGGTTGCTTTAGACAAAATTAGTGGAACGATCCAAAATGATATTTTGAAGGAATATATTGCGCAAAATTCCTACGTCTTTCCTCCCACTCCTTCGCTTCGATTGGTGGTTGATTCGATCGAGTATTGCACCGAACATCTTCCCAAATTTAATCCGATCAGCATCAGTGGCTATCATATCCGTGAAGCGGGAGCGACGGCGGTACAAGAGTTGGCATTTACGATCGCGGATGGAATCACTTACGTTCAGGCCTGCATTGATCGCGGGATGAATGTCGATGATTTTGCGCCGCGACTTAGTTTCTTCTGGGATATTCATAACGATTTTTTTGAAGAGATCGCCAAGATGCGAGCCGCTCGGCGGATGTGGGCGCACCTGATGAAAGAACGATTTGGTGCGAAGAAGCCTGAGTCGATGCGGATGCGCTTCCATTGCCAAACCGCTGGAGTGACGCTGACCGCTCAGCAGCCATACAACAATGTGGTTCGTGTCGCACTGCAAGCCCTGGCAGGAGTGCTGGGTGGAACTCAGTCTCTCCATACTAACTCGATGGATGAAACTTTAGCATTGCCTACTGATGACTCGGTCCGACTAGCGCTTCGTACTCAGCAGGTGATTGCCTACGAAAGTGGCGTTTCCAAAACGATCGATCCTCTGGCCGGTTCCTATTTTGTCGAATCTCTGACTGACACGATTGAAAAAGCGGCGTACGAATATATTCACAAGATCGATGAGATGGGGGGTATGGTGAAAGCGATTGAGAACGGCTTTCCGATTCAGCAGATTGCGGAATCTTCGTTCCGTTATCAAAAGAAAGTGGAAACAGGTGAGGAGAAGATTGTCGGGGTGAATGATTTTATTTTGGAGAATGAAGAACCACTGTCGATTCTTAAAATTGATCCGACGATTGAGAAAACTCAGATAGATAATCTTAAAAAAGTAAAAGCCTCTCGAGATCAAACCAAAATTCAAGAACACTTGAAAAAAATCAAGGCC
>JBGTGJ010000058.1:0-7627 GCA_041746775.1 bacterium | reverse complement strand
CCCCAAAGCATTGGAGCGGATTTTTCGAGCAGCGCCGCATATTCTCAATCATAATTTGGAAACAGTCGCTCGTCTCCAAAAGAGAGTTCGTCCCCAAGCCAATTATGAACGTTCGCTGTTTGTCTTGTCGGAGGCAAAGCGAGCGGGACTCGTTAATAAATCGGGAATCATGTTGGGATTAGGAGAAAGTTGGGAAGAAATCATTCAAGCATTAAAAGATCTCCGAGAGAAGGCAGATTGTAATCTGCTCACGATAGGACAATATCTCTCTCCGACGAAAGACCATCTTCCCGTCGAAAAATACTACACCCCAGAGGAGTTTAAAGAGCTGAAAATGATTGCAGAAAATTTAGGTTTCCAACACGTCGCCAGTGCCCCTTTCGTCCGCTCATCCTTTCATGCAGAGGATCAGTGGGCAGCCACCCATTAAAAAAATCAAAATAATAAAATTTCTAAGCACCTTTTTTTGGAACCTGCCGAAAAGCACAGTGCGTCAAAAAAGTGATACATTTCGTATATTTCCTTTGACTTTAACTCATCGCTCTCTTTAAAGAGAATGGTCATGGGAGGAGAAAACTATGTTTGAAATCCAGGATGAACGATTTGGTAAGATGAAAATCTACAATGTTAGTGAGGCCCGGGCCAACTTCAAAGAAGTCTTGCGAGAAGATGAAGCCAAGGTGGTTGTGACTCGACACGGAAGACCCACGAAAATTTTAATCCCATTTGAAGAATATGCAGAGCTTACCCAAGCGGCACAATGGAATGCAGCACTTCCTGGTGAAATGACGGCTCAGCCCAAAGAGGTTGAACTTCCTGTTATCCAACCCAAAGAAATTGCCAACCCTTTAACCCCAAAAAACCAACCTCCACGCTGGGTACAGCGGGAGGCTGATCAAATTGTTAATTCTCTAAAAGGATTATTTAACATCTAATTTATTTTGGGAATTTTCTAGCGCAAAACGCATTGATTGAATCGTCTTGGCATAATCTGGCTTAGAAAAAATTGCGGATCCAGCCACAAAAATATCAACTCCCGCACGACTGATCTCTTCAATATTTTCAATTTTGATTCCACCATCAATTTCGATTTGAAACTTGAGGTTATGTTCTTCGCGCATTTGATGAAGCTCTTGAACTTTTTTGAAGGCACTTGGAATAAATTGCTGCCCACCAAAACCAGGGTTCACTGTCATCACTAAGACAAAATCGACTTCGTCTAAAATATATCCCATCGAGGAAACCGGCGTGTGCGGATTTAAGGCAACCCCCGCTTTTGCTCCTAGCTGCTTGATATGTTGGATGACACGATGGAGATGACGAGTCGCCTCGACATGGATGCTTAAATAATTGGCGCCTGCTTTAATAAATTCTTCTAGATAATGATCGGGATGTTCAATCATCAAGTGGGCATCGATGGGAAGTTGGGTCACCTGCCTGACCGCAGCCAAAACCATCGGCCCCACGGTAATATTGGGAACAAAGTGACCATCCATGACATCAAAATGAATGATATCAGCCCCTGCCTTTTCGACAGCACGGACCTCTTCCCCCAATCGAGAAAAATCAGCTGATAGAATGGAAGGTGCAATCAGTTTTGACATGACCCTTCAAGCCTCTCACAAAATCTTTAGCAGGCAAATCGTTTTTTCCTGCAGGTTTCACTCTTACCAACTCAATCGTCCCTGTTCCACAATCCACGAAAACCTTTTCAATCATCTCCATACGAATGGTTCCTGGTTTTCCTGAAGATTCTAAAGTGCCTAACCGCATCTCCGTTAAAAGAATTCTTTGAGAATCAAGAAATGTAAATATACCAGGCCATGGAGTAAGGCCGCGAAACCGGTTATAAATTGTTTTAGCATCCTGAAACCAATCGATCTTCCCTTCTTCTTTTTTTAGCATCGGGGCGTAACTGGCCCCTTCGGGTGACTGTGGAGTCGGTTGGATACTCCCCTCTGTCAAAACTTTTAAGGTCTTCACCAGCTGATGAGCTCCAAGTGGTGCTAATCTCTGAGAAAGGGTTTCGGTGGTATCCTCAGGACCGATCGGCTCACTCCACTGTAGTAATATGGGGCCAGTATCAATACCAGGATCCATGAGGATCGTGGTAGTACCAGACTCCTCTTCTCCATGAAGTAAGGCATACGCCACGCATGACGCTCCACGATATTTGGGTAATAGGGAAAAATGAAGGTTCACACATCCATATGGAGGGAGGTCGAGAATCTCTTTTGAAAGGATCTGTCCATAGGCCACCACACAAATCACATCGGGCTTGAGATTTTGAATTTTTTCCAGTGCTTCGGGCGCACGGATCTTTTCTGGTTGATAAACCTCCCATCCATGTTCCACGGCCACCCGCTTCACATGGGAAGCGGTCATGACATTGCCGCGGCCACTGGGACGGTCCGGTTGTGTGATCACCGCGAGAATCTGATGCCCTGCCTCGGCTAAGGCAAGTAAGGAAGGAACAGCGATGTCAGGGGATCCCATGAAAATGACGCGCATCTTATCTCACCACCACTTGTCCTTTTTTGATTTTATCTTTGTATAGATCTTGTTTGAGTCGACTGAGTTTGTCGAGAATGAGCACCCCATCCATATGGTCAATCTCATGTTGTAGAACTACCGCGAGGAGTTGGGAGGTGGCAATTTCTAGAGGTTTCCCTTCGCGATCTAATCCCCTCACGGAGACCTGTTCCGAGCGTTCCACCGGCACAATGAGATCGGGGCAACTGAGACACCCCTCTTCCCAAACGATGCTTCCTGATTTTTGGATAAACTCCGGATTGATCAACACCTGCGGATCCCGCCTGACCATCTCTCCTTCCTCAATCCCGATATCAAGCACCATCATCCGCTTCATCACCCCGATTTGAACGGCCGCCAATCCGACCCCAGGCGCACCATACATCGTGTCGAACATATTATTGAGCAGCTCCTGGAATTCGTCGGTCGATATTTCCTCTTTTTTAACCGAAACTGATTTTTCTCTAAGCCGCTTGTCGGGGAATTTTAAGATATCGAGAAACATACAGTGAAATCCTTTTCTTTGATCATAACGAAATTTTCCTCAATAATCTATCACCCCAAACCATTCTTTAAAATATTCCGACCGGATCGACATCGATTTGTAATTTGACCCCCGCGGGTAACTCGGTTTCGCATTGGGGAAGAAGTTGTGCCAGTCCCCGCCGCATCCACTCAAATTTGGAACTTCTGAGCATGATTTGCCAACGATATTTTCCTTGGAGTTTCTCAAAGATCGGCTGCGTCGGTCCATCCAAACGAATGGCGGAATGATTTTGGAAAAAAGATTTGATCTGATCGGCGACTTGCTGGCAGGCGTTCTTGACCTGATTCGATTGTAACCCCAAAAATTTGAGCAGGATGATCCTGGCAAAAGGGGGATACCCTGTTTCTTCTCTAAATCGTCGTTCGGCGAGAAAAAATTCCTCCGGCTTTTGCGTCATCGCCGCCAAAATGGCGTAATGCTCGGGGCGATAAGTTTGTAAAAATACCTCCCCAGACAAATCATGTCTCCCCGCCCTGCCTGAGACTTGCGTCAAAAGTTGAAAGGCCCGCTCGGCCGCGCGAAAATCCGGGAGATTAAGGGTGTGATCGGCCAATAGAATTCCGACTAGCGTGACACGTTTAAAATCATGCCCCTTGGCAATCATCTGGGTACCGATCAGTAGATTGGTTTCCCCTTGCGCAAATTTGGTCAATACCTCTTCGGTGCGCCGCCGACTGGTGATGACATCTCGGTCTAACCTGGCGATACGGGCCTGGGGAAAACGAAGAGCGAGATTCTCCTCCAAGCGTTCGGTGCCGATTCCGACGGGATCGACTCGGTCTCCTTGACATTTCGGGCAGGTATCCAGCGGAGTCGCTGCGTAATCGCAATAATGACACATCATCCCTTTGGGGTGGCGATGGAACGTTAGGGAGATTTCGCAATTAGGACATTTGCTTACCTCTCCACAATCCCGACATAAAACCAACGGGGCAAATCCGCGACGATTGAGAAATAACAGCGCCTGTTCCCCTTTTGCCAACACCTCGCCTAATTTTTTGAACAGTGGGGGGGAAAGCATGGTCTGAGGATCGGCGAAGTGTTCCTTGAGATCGATCAAGTGGATTTGAGGAAGTTTGGTCTTTAAGGGTCGCTCGGGAAGGAGCAGGTGGACATATTTTGCCTTATGGACATTCTCTAAACTTTCCATCGAAGGGGTAGCAGAACCAAGTACGATAGGAACCCCCTCTTCTTTGGCTCGCACCACGGCAACATCTCGCCCCTGGTATCGAAATCGCTCTTCCTGCTTGTAACTTGCGTCATGCTCTTCATCGACAATGATTAATCCGAGGTCTTTCATCGGAAGAAATACCGAAGATCGGGTTCCAATCAGAACACGGATCTTCCCTTCGTGTACCTCCCACCAGGTTTTCATCCGCTGCCCTTCCGTCATTGAGGAATGATAAGTCCCCACCGAATCCCCAAACCGGGAATGAAAACGGGCCATAATTTGTGGGGTTAAGGAGATTTCAGGAACTAGTACCAATGCCGACTTTCCTAGCGGCAGCAGTTCTTCGCAAAGCTTGAGATAAACCTCCGTCTTTCCACTGCCGGTGATCCCTTGGAGAAGAAAAGCGCGAAAGGATCCAAGTCCCTCTTTGATTCTCTCAAAGGCCGCTTGCTGTGAGGGGATTAAAGAAAAATTTTTCACTGAAGCAAGACCCACAGCGGGGGCCATGGATTGGGCTCGTTTTGATTTTTTGATCTCCCCTTTTAATAATGTAGGGGGAAAAAAACTGCGCAGGATCTCTCCAGGGGAAGCAAAATAATGATGATATACCCACCGAAACAGTTTTAATAAGGGGGAGGCTAGCTGAAACTCGGAGGCAACCCGCTGATCCAGTGACTTTAGATTTTTGATTTCAGGAGAGACTGAATCAGAAAGCCCTTCTATCATTCCAATAATGGAACGTTTTCCAAAGGGGACCTTAACTAATTCTCCAGGTTGAAGGGGTTTCCAATCAGTCGGTACTAAATAGGTAAAGAGCTGCCGTTTAGGAACAGGTAACCAAACCGAGGCGTAGATGGGATGAGCTGTCTTCATAAAAAATCTCTTCATTAAGCTGCGTCAAAAGATCAGTTTCATAAAAATTGACGCACCCTTGACGCAGCAATAAGTCTCATTTTTATCTTTGAGACCTGTGGAACTCTTTATTACCCCATCAACATGAGAGGGTTTGACTTAGCACCTTCAATAAATATATGCATAAAATTTTCAACCCCCTTGCTAAAGAGAAGGGGTTTTTTAAGGTAAACGGACAAATGCAAACTTACTCAAAAATATATGATGTCATTGTAGTCGGCGCTGGCCATGCCGGCTGTGAAGCAGCCTTAGCAGCGGCCCGCATGGGGGCTCAAACCCTTTTACTCACCTCTAATCTGGATAACATTGCCCACATGAGCTGCAACCCAGCAATCGGAGGTCTTGGCAAAGGACATATAGTTAAGGAAATCGATGCCTTAGGGGGTGAGATGGGAAAAAACATCGACGCCACCGGGATCCAATTTCGAGTCTTAAATACCAGTAAAGGGGCCGCCGTTCGTGGGAGTCGTGCCCAAGCAGATAAGCTATTGTACAAAAAAAGGCTGAAGTGGGTCTTGGAAAATCAAATTAACCTGGATATTAAGCAGGCCTTTGCCGATTCCCTCGGGGTCGAGAACAGTACCGTCACCGGCGTACTTTCATCCTTAGGAATTTTCTTTCAGGGAAAATCGGTTATCTTGACGACGGGCACCTTCCTCAACGGGCTGATCCACATGGGAGAAAATAACTTTGGCGCTGGGCGAGCCGGCGATCTACCAGCCCTCAAACTTTCCGGAAGTTTACAGGAGCTAGGATTTGAGGTGGGCAGATTAAAAACCGGGACCTGCCCTCGATTAGATGGAAAAACGATTGATTTTACTCAACTTGAGAAACAATTAGGAGATGATCCCCCGAAAAAATTCAGCTTTTCCAATAATCGAATCGAACTTCCTCAGATCGCCTGCTACCTGACTTATACTAATGAAGAGGTCCATCAACTGATTCGTGACAATCTTCATCGTAGCCCGATGTATTCTGGAAAAATTCAGGGGGTAGGTCCCCGTTACTGTCCTTCGATTGAAGACAAGGTGATGAAATTTCCTGACAAAAATCGGCACCAACTCTTTTTAGAACCGGAGGGGCTGGAGACACAGGAGGTTTATGTCAACGGCCTTTCCACTTCACTCCCCATCGATGTTCAACTCGAAGTGATCAAGAGGATTCCCGGGTTGGAACATGCCCAAATGATGCGGGCAGGGTATGCGATTGAATATGACTATGTTCCACCGACGCAACTTCACCCATGGCTTGAGACAAAGTTTGTACATAATCTATTTCATGCTGGGCAGATCAATGGGACCTCTGGGTATGAAGAGGCTGCCGGGCAGGGGATGATGGCAGGGATCAATGCGGTGCTCAAAATTAGGGAAGAAGATCCTTTTATCTTGAGTCGATCTCAAGCATATCTTGGGGTAATGATTGATGATTTAGTTAATTTTGGAACTGCGGGCGAACCGTACCGCATGTTTACCTCTCGTGCCGAATATCGACTTCTATTGAGAGAGGACAATGCCGATCTTCGACTTCGAGAATACGGCAACAAATTTGGCTTAGTTAATCAAGATGCTTATCAAATCTTTCTCGAGAAGAAAGAAGGGGTCGAAAAAATTTCTCAGTGTTTAAAAGATTTACGTATCACCCCCACTCCGGAAAATAATCTTCGCTTAACTAAGTTGAATACTACAGAGATCATTCAACCGATTTCGCTCTATGAATTACTGCGTCGGCCAACGCTTAACTTGGATAGTTTGGAAATTTTTAGCCCGGGATTGTCTCAACTACTCTCATCCAACAGCACTGAAGCCAAAGAACAGGTAGAAATTCAAATTAAGTATTCTGGTTATATTGAACGTCAAACTTTAGAAGTAAGAAAAAATGAAAAGCTAACGGAGATGAAATTTCCAAATAGCTTCTCATTTGGTCAAATTCCTGGACTTTCTCGTGAAGTGATTGAAAAGCTCACCCAAATTCGTCCTTATACGATCGATCAGGCGAGTCGAATTGCTGGAATCACCCCCGCTGCGATCAGTATTCTGATTATTCATTTAAAAAAACATCAAAATGCGAAGGCGATTCATTCATGAGTCGGTTTTTGTGGAACTCCTTCGAACCTCTAATTAAAGAATCCCTCTTAAATGTTTCACGTGGAACATTTCCACCATCTAAAACCAATGTTCCACGTGAAACATTGGACCGACTTATCCGCTACTCAGAGCTTGTTTGGAATTGGAATCAAAAAATCAACCTAACGGGGGCCAAGACACCAGCGGATTTTATCAATGAACATTTAATCGACTGCATCCAAGCATACAAAAATGCCACTTTAACTCCCTATATAGTAGATGTTGGTTCTGGTTCTGGATTACCTGGAATCGTATGGGGAATTTTGGAAGAGGAAAAAAGGCTCCATTTAGTAGAGCCAATCAAAAAAAAAGCGGCTTTCCTTCAAAGGGCTGTTTCTGAAT
>JBGTGJ010000057.1:0-3161 GCA_041746775.1 bacterium | reverse complement strand
AATCTTAACTCTTTTCGATGCAGAACCGACCGATTGAGCGGTGAGTTGTGTGGTCCAGTATTTGTCGCCGAGTAATACTTCTCCAACGAAGGAAAAATTTTCCGCGGATTCATTAGATCCAATTTTTTTTAAGTGCTGAGTGATGCGAACCAGAAGTGGTTCAATTTTTTTAATGGTGGGGGGGATGGCCCAAGCAGGAAGTGGTTTTTCAAGATTAGTTAATACTTCGAGTGCTTCAAAGTTAAATGGGCTCGCTGCCTCAATCGCTTCTTTGGCTTCATCTCGAATCTCTTGTTTTAAAGAATCTTCTGCAAATAGACGTTCTAAAAGTCTTACCGCCCATCTTTCACTTTTTGCACGATCTCTTAGTAGTGGCAAAACTTCATTTCCTTCTTCGCTCAGGAGCTCAAGGACCGGTTTTAATTGAAAACTCTTTTCGCAAGCAATGAGATACGCTTCAAGTGCACCGATCCGTTTCCCACTGATGAAATTTCGTATCACTGTTTTAGCCCAGCGATGAACGAGAGGTATTTCGTTTTGAGTCAAATTTCCTTCCAACGCTTTAGTAGCAAAATATTCCAGTTTTTGAGGATCCGGGTGGCCCCAAGTTTTCGGAAAGGTTCGTATTTCTGCCAATAATTCTTGATAAAGAGATTGCAAAGTCTGAAGGTCAACCTCGGTTGCATCCAGTGATTCGATCGGTTTTGGAATCAGTTTAGCAAGTTGTAAAAGCGCTTTTCGATCTCCAACATAAGTTCGAGCATATTCATAAAGTTGATGAAGAGGGGCTTCGTCAGGAAATTGAGCTGCAATTTTGGCATAGGCATGAAAACATTCAAACAGTATGGGATCACCTTCGAGATTGCCTAACCTTTCAATTCGACCATCAATGATTTTTTTTAATGAAGGGATCGCAGCTTCTTCCCCTTTTAAAGCGATGGTTAAAATATTCCGTACCGCACTTGTTGAACCCTCGATCGCAAAATCTTGTAATTTTTTGTAGGCCGCCGCTCTTATTTCTGGAACAGGGTTAGTATGAGCCACTTGCCCAATTAAGGTGATAATCGTTTTATCTTTTTTGGCGGCCCTGCCTAATAGATGAAGTACTGTTATGGAATGCTCTTGGATGCAACGCCCCAATTGAGTGAGAGTGAGTATTTTTGCCTTGTGATCTCTTCCTGTTGCCAGCTCGACGATCAAGTTGTGTGCATTTTTATCTCGGAGCAAATTTTCGAATTGTTTCTTGTCTTGGATAAGTCTGATATCTACTTTCATTTCACCCACTGATCCTTCAGGTTGATTTAAAGCAGCTTTTTTTAATGTGTCGGAGATTCTTTCTTCCACTTCTTCAATGGTATTAACCTCTACATATTTTATTCCTTCGAGTGCTATCGCAGCGTCTGGAAACTTATTTTTCAAACTCATTAAAGGTCGATAAGCGGCGATGTTCCCTTGCTGAATAATGGATATCAATTTTTCTACAATGTAGAGTGCTAGATAATCTTGAAAGGTATCTGTCACGATATCGGTGAGAAATTCACCGGCTGCTTCAATCTTGAGAGATAAAAGATCAAGTAGAACATCGGCTGCTAGGGTGTTGGGTTTATTGCTGGTGAGATGGTGACGATTTTCTTCAAGCGCCAGTTCTTTGAGTATTTCGAGGACGATCTGTCGATCATATTCATCAAGCTGTGTGGCTAGATCTTTGAGTGTAACGTAGGTTTTAGGATTATTTTTTGCGGCCTCTTTGAGAATAGGACAAACCGTTTCAGGATCCGAAAGGGCAATCGAAGATAAAGCCTCCAACGCCAAGTCCTGAATGGGATCAGTCCCTTCAATCGTCAACCTCTTCATATATTCTAAGAAGTCGCTAGTCTTGAGACCACTTTTGTAGGCAAGTTGCATGAAAATGGTTTTATCACCACTGCGTGCTGCCTCGAAAAGAGCTTGGTGAGTTTTTTTGGTGACACTGAGCTCCTCAGGACTTGTAGTGGGACGACGTGAAGGGGCGGGGCCTTCAATCTTGGAGGGAATGTTTGGAGGTTTCATCTCCGCGACACCTCGATTACCTGAAGGCTCACTAAATCTTCGGGGCGGAATCACGACTGGGACTTCACCACGATTTTCAGATGCTCCCACATATCTCCCCAATTTTGCTCTCATCTCTGCCAACATTTCTAAAAATTGATCTTGGGAGAGAACCAACTTTTTGTCAGGTTCTTGTTGTTGCAGATCGCGAAGTACTTGAAGCCCTGCGGGATCGATGGAGAGTCCTTGTTTTTTCTTCTCCTCCAAGTTTTCTAAAATTCTATTGAGATATTCTCTTCGCGTGTTCATCCAAACGAAATCAAGAGTTCGGTGAAAGTCCTTATTGTAACGACCCGGCAAATGATCTCCATGGACTAAGAACTTTGTGACCTTCCCCAAAAAGTCTAAGTCATCGGCGCTACGATGATGCTCATAATAAAGTACCGACTGAATCTGCGGGTCTTGCAGTCGTGGATCATAGAAAAGATTTTGCGTGAGTTGTGCCCCTTCCTGCAGTCGGCTCAGGAGAGAATCGGGGAGGGATGCATAAACCAAAAGATGATTGGAAAGATCATGAATATTGGCGAGACCCGTTTCGGCGTAGATCAGCTCAGGGATTGGTTTTGCCAGGCGATTCACCACCTCTTCGTGATCATCAAATGCACCGGCTGGCCACAATTGAAAGGGGAAGCCAGCTGCTCTAAGTCTTTCATTAAGTGTGCTAAGTCGTCTCGGATAGCGCATCGAACCATCGGGAAGAAAGGTGATCGACAATTTTTCTGCAAAGTCAGGAAATCTTTGAAAAGGTATTCGAACCGCCCCCTCAAAATTATTGACCAGACTCATTTCAGTTTGTTCGTTCATAGGAACTATCGGCCGTGCGATGAGAAAATCAGGGTCAGAAGGGTCCGAGGCGACTTGCCATAGACTCCCTTTGAATTCGATTGGGGGATGAACTCTGCTGACGGACGAGGCGAAAGAGGTTGGTTTTTTGTCGGATATTGGCTCTGTTTCTTTTTCAGAAGCTTTGGGTTCATGAGCTTTGGATGGCTGACTAAATCTTGCAGGGGGAATGACTGTGGGAACTTCCGCTTCTTGAGAAGAATCCGCTTCGCTCGTTCGAGTGTAGGTTG
>JBGTGJ010000056.1:0-3323 GCA_041746775.1 bacterium | reverse complement strand
AGATCTCTAAGAGACATCATCAACGAATCAGACTTAAGCTCTACCGGATAAAGACCCCTAGCCATCTCTTTGGCCTGCTCAATCGACTTTATCAATAAATCAATAATTTGATTTAATTCTTGAGCATTCGGATCACTTTGTTTTTCCAATTTTTGAATGAATCCTTTTGTCAAAAGCACAATGCCGGTTAAATTTTGACAAAGATCATCGTGAATTTGAGCTCCCCATCGTCGTTGCTCTTTTTGACTGATCTCAAGCACCTCTTTTTCAATTTTTTTCCGCTCAATGATTTCTAATTCTAAATTCTCATTAGTCCGAGCCAACTGAGCGGTTCGAAGTTCGACTCTTTTTTCCATTTCTTGATAAGAAGATTTTAATTTTCCCATCAAAAGACAGATCGTTAAATTGACAAAAACGAATAGAATCAATTGAAGAAAATTTTCAGTGCTAAAATAGCGAAACGGAGGGGTAAAAAGTGCAAGTCCCACCGTCATGCTTAGAAAGGTAGCCACAACCCCCGGACCAACCCCTCCATACCAAATTGATAAAATCACTGCCGGATAGAAGAGCAAAAAGGGGGGACTATGAATTTCTTGATGATATTCAATTAGAAATTGTACTCCTGTCGAGAATGCAACGGCTATCACGGCAAGAGCATAATTAAAGATTCGATTTTGCGCGGAAGACAAACTCATCCCTCCTCCTCAACGACCAACTCTCTGCGAAATCGGACTGCATGCCGAATCGGATGCACTTTTCTTTTTCGGTTAATGGTATATACCTGAGTAAAAGCAGCTCCCAAAAATAAAATTAATGAAGAATAGTAAACCCACAACATAATCACTACCAAAGAGCCTGCCGCTCCGTACACCGTCGCGATGCTACTGCTGCTGATGTAAATAGTGATGAGGAACTTCCCTATCGCAAAAAAAATGGCAGTTACTCCACCCCCTACCCAGACATCTTTCCAAAACAGTTGAACATCCGGAAGAACTTTAAAGATCATCGCGAAAAGAAATGCGATCACTCCAGTAGAAAAAATTAAATTTAAACCCTGCAAAACAAAAACAGGTGTGTGTAAATGTTTGGAAATATGATCACCAAATGCCGCTAAAGCAGCGCTTAAAATAAGAGATACAAGTAATATAAAACAAAAACAAATAACCATGGTAAGTGAAATTAATCTTACTTTAAACCAATAAGTAAGTTCGTGAACCGTCGGATCTGGTCGCACACACCACATATCATTTAAAGACCCTTTGAGTTGTGCAAATACCGTCGTGGCCCCCAAGAGAAACAAAACTACTCCCACAATCGTGGCCCAAACATCATGTTCACCAACGGTGGCTTGGCGAATAATTTCTTGAATTGTATTCGCCCCATCAGACCCTATTAAACTTTTAATCTGAAAAAAAATCCTTCCGGCTGCCGCCTCATTCCCAAAAACCAGACCAGAAACCGCAATGGCAAGGATTAACGTAGGGGCAATCGCAAATAAAGTTCCGTAGGCTAAAGCAGCTGCGTGCTCGAAGACATTCATTTCAATCCAGGTCTTAAGGGTCCTTTTAAACAGATTCCACATTATGAGAATTTTGCTTGAATATTCTTCTCCCTAAAAGCTTTTTTTAAAGCGAAGTCGTCTTTATTAATGAAAAGACTAAAGAAATAAGGCTGGGGGGATCTCCCATCTGTATCTCGGGCATTTCCCTAAAATAAAACCGTCTCTTTCCCTATTGTTTGGTGACGTCCATTTCTTTACCATTTTAGAACAATGAAAGGATTTAAGATGAACAAAGAAAAGAAAACCAAA
Organism: bacterium; assembly: GCA_041746775.1. Lineage (GTDB taxonomy): Bacteria > UBA10199 > UBA10199 > DSSB01 > DSSB01 > JBGTGJ01. The sequence goes on along the minus strand of JBGTGJ010000056.1, from coordinate 1,513 downwards.
GAACAGAAAAATAAAATCGATCGCGATTCTTCGGGTGAAGAAAAAAAAGTTCCCTTGGAAAAAAGGTTCCCTCAGGAAGAACGGAATAGAAATGAGAAAATGGAAAGAGATATTGAACAACCATCATCGGAGCGAAACTTTCGTGAACCCAACCAAAATCCATCAAGTATCGAAAGGGAAACTCCTCAAGATAGAAGTATGTAAGAGGAAATAAAAATTGTGGGACTTAGAATCGTTAAATTAACAACTATAGGGGTTCTAAGTTTTTACCACTGAGGGCCACACCTCCCTGCCGATTTATTCATGTTAATGAAAAATACGGCAGGGGGGTATAAGCCAAGCATTTTGTGTTCAGACAAAAGGGGGTGAAAGGGGGTTGGTTATGAAATCTATTTGGGATGGCACGATTAGCTTTGGGTTAGTCAATATTCCGGTCAGCATCTTTCCTGCGACAAAAAATCACGAGCTCAGTTTTCATTTTCTACATGATGAAGATTACGGTCGTATTCACAACGAGCGAGTCTGTGAGAAATGCGGCAAAAAGGTCGCCTATTCGGATATCATTCGAGGATATGAATTTGAAAAGGATCAGTTCGTTCCTTTTTCCGCAGAAGATTTCGAAAAAGTGAATCTCGAATCGGCAAAAAACATCGACATTTTGGATTTCGTCAAAGGGAATGAAATTGATCCAATGTTTTACTTCAATCCCTATTATCTCGTCCCTAGTAAACAGGGGGAAAAAGCTTATGTCTTGCTGCGAGATATTCTGCAGCAGACAAAAAAGGTTGGAGTTGCAAAGTTTATCCTTCGCACTCGTGAAAATTTGGCTGCAGTTAAAGCCAAAGGGGAGGCTTTAATGTTGGATTTGATGCATTTTTCTTCCGAGCTGAAACATCCTGAAGAACTTCAACTTCCGAAAAACACTCAAACCAACAAAAAAGAACTCGAAATGGCTAAGAAACTTGTCGAAAGTATGTCGGGTGCTTTTAAACCAGAAAAATACAAAGACACTTATCGAGAGAATCTCTTACAAGTGATTGATAAGAAACTTAAAGGGAAAGAAATTAAGGGATTACCCAAACAACGCCAGGCCACCAACGTGATTGACCTCATGTCAAAACTCAAAGCAAGCCTTCAAGAGAAATCAAAAAAACCCAAAAGAAGGTCTGCTTAAATTGAGGAAACCGTATGGCTTTGCGACAATATCATCTCAAGCGTAATTTTGAGAAAACTCCGGAACCAGCCGGGAAACAACAGAAAAAAAATCAACCAACTCATTCAAAGATTTTCGTCATTCAAAAACATGCGGCAAGACGACTGCACTATGATTTTCGACTAGAACTCAATGGAGTCTTAAAAAGTTGGGCGGTTCCCAAAGGACCAAGTTTAAACCCTCAAGATAAACGACTAGCAGTGCATGTCGAGGATCACCCTTTCGAATATAAGGACTTTGAAGGGATCATTCCGGCGGGAGAGTATGGGGGTGGAACGGTGCTCCTTTGGGATCAAGGGG
>JBGTGJ010000055.1:0-3805 GCA_041746775.1 bacterium | reverse complement strand
TCAAAATGCTTATTATCATTTCGTCGAACAATGGAATGAACGACGAAAAAACCCAAGCAATGTCGAATTTCACCAAGTCCATGTCAGCGAAGCGCCGGGATATCAGGATATTTGGAATGATTATCGGTTAGCCATCGAAACCAATTTCCAATTGATGGGAATAACCCCTAGTCGTTGGAATGGTGAAATCTTCCCCCAAATGAATTTTCGACGCGAAGGGGAATCGATGGTCATTGAGCCTCAAGGCTGGAAACCAGCGGTTCACGAATATAGCCGGAGTAATTTGTGGAACTTTTTATTAAATGACACGGTCGGAATCGTAAAACTTGCTACTCAAGCCGCCAAGTTAGACCCCACCCCAAGGCTATATTCTACTATCCATGGTAAGGGTTGGGGATGGCGTGCTTTAAACACTACGGGGAATCGACTAAAAATTGAAAATACCGAAAATATCCGCGAAGTCGCCAATCAGCCACTTCTGGTTGCTCCCACACACGATAGTGGAATGGAATTTCCGATGGTCCCCTCGATCATGCAAGATTACGGGATAAATGCATTTTTTATGGCCGACCGAAAATTCTTTGATCCATTCCCCACTCCTCCTGCTTTCGGTTTAATTAGGGCGCTGTTAGGTCCTATGGCACAATATGGACACTTAGCCATTGACCGTTCCAATCGCAAATTGGCAGCGGAGGCAATGAATCAAGCAGGGAAATTTGTAGAAGAAAATAATCGATCGATCATCATTTTTCCATCAGGCACACGAAACAATGTAAAATATGATGATGGAGGTAACCGTTTCGAAGGACCCATTTATGCCAGCCGTCCCGGGATCGCTCGCACCATATTTGAATCTCATGCGCCCATTTTACCTCTTGGATTGGTCAACGGTGGGATTATTTTTCCCAAACAAAATGGGGACGCATTTCTGAAACGGGGTTCTGGCAAAGGGGTGGATTATATCGCCCGATTCGGAACTCCCCTCCACTTCGAAAATGTGGCTCCCAATAATCCGACTCCTCCTTTGGCAATCTTGGAAAAGGTTGTCCCCAAAGAGCTCGACCGCCAGTACGGTCAACTCACCGGCCGCGAAATCGGCCCACCGGCGAAGAGCAAGGCGAAAAAGAAGAAAAAATAATTCAACGCTTCCGGAGTGCGGCAATTCATTGCCGCACGTGCCGCAGGCACGTCCCCATATTAAAATCAGGGCGCGATAATGAATTATCGCACTCCAGGAAGATTATTTTCTTTGATTGGCAGGAAGAACGGTCTTTCTGAGACGAATATTTTTCGGCGTCACCTCAACCAACTCATCATCTTTGATAAACTCAATCGCTCTCTCCAAGGTGATCGGCAAAACGGGGATCAAAGTCACATGCTCATCCTTACCAGATGCTCGCATATTGCTGAGCTTCTTTTCTTTGCAAGGATTGACGTTCAAGTCATTGTCACGATTGTGCTCGCCGACGATCATCCCTTCATAAACGGCGACATTGGCTCCAACCATGAGGACACCGCGGGGTTCGAGATGGAACAATGCATAGGGGACCGATTCCCCCTGTCGGTCACAGACCAACGAACCACTGACCCGGCTTTTGATTTCGCCACGCATCGGTTCATAGCCACTTAAGTAAGAATTCATCAACCCCACCCCTTTAGTATCGGTGAGAAATTCATTTCGATAACCGATAAGTCCACGCGAAGGGATGGAAAACTCGAGACGAATTCGCCCTGTTCCATGATTGACCATGTTGATCATTCTCCCCTGCCGGTAGGAAAGTTTCTCTGTCACGATCCCCATAAAATCTTCCGGGACATCGATGAAGAGATGTTCAATCGGCTCCGTCGTCACTCCATCTTGCTCTTTAAAAATAATTTGAGGACGTCCGACCGCTAATTCAAATCCTTCGCGACGCATCGTCTCCACCAAAATCGCCATCTGGAATTCGCCACGCCCCTTCACGATAAAACTATCTGGAGTATTTCCTTCTTCAACGCGAAGAGCGACATTATGTAGGGTTTCTTTTTGTAAACGTTCGAGGATTTTTCGAGATTGAACAAACTTTCCTTCACGACCAGAGAATGGAGAATTATTCACCATGAATTTCATTGCCACGGTCGGCTCATCCACAACGAGTCGTTTCAGAGCTTTCGGACGCTCCATGGTGCAGATCGTATCTCCGATTGCCACTTCTTCGATCCCCGCTAAAACAATGATATCTCCCGGTTCAGCGACATCGACCTCCGCAAACTTTAATCCCTCATAAGTTTGAAGATTGGATACCTTGAGTGGTTGTGGAATTTCATTTTCTCCAATGCAAACCAACCGATCATTTCGCTGCGCACTTCCTTGGAAGACACGGCCGATCGCCAACCGCCCTAAATAATCGGAATAGCCAAGATTGGTGACCAACATTTGGAAAGGTTCTTCCGGATCATAATGTGGAGGTGGAACTTCATTGACGATCGTTTCGAAAAACGGGCTTAAGTTTGTCCCCTTATCCTCTAACTTTTTTTGCGCAATCCCTTCACGTCCGATCGCATAGAGGATCGGAAATTCAATCTGTGTCTCATCGGCATCCAGATCGATAAACAGGTCATAGATTTCATTAAGTACTTCTTGAGGGCGCGCATCTTTTCGGTCGATCTTATTGATCATCACAATAATTTTAAGATGAGACTCTAAAGCCTTACGAAGCACAAACCGGGTTTGAGGCAGCGGCCCTTCCGAGGAGTCGACCAGGAGGATCGCCCCATCGACCATCTTAAGTCCACGCTCAACCTCTCCACCAAAGTCAGCATGGCCAGGGGTATCAATGACGTTAATTTTGACACCGTTGTAGAAAACGGAGCAATTTTTCGAGGCGATCGTGATTCCGCGCTCCCGCTCTAAATCCATACTATCCATCATTCGATCGACGGTTTCTTGGTTGGAGCGAAACACCCCGCTCTGTTTGAGCATAAAATCGACCAGTGTGGTTTTGCCATGATCGACGTGGGCGATAATAGCGACGTTGCGGATTTTTTCATTTTTGGCTTGGTTTTTCATTGGTTTCCTAATTTTTCATTTTGTAATGCTTCAATTCTCTTCATCGACTCTAATCCAAAATTTCCTGCCCCCTCTTCCCGATATCGATCGATCACATCATCTGCCGGCGTTCTCCTCTTTTCGACATAATGAAGACGAAACTTTTGAAATCGTTTCTCTAAATTTTGATCTCGAAACTTGGCAGGCAACCGGGACAACCCCTCTTCAGCGATGGAAAAAAGTCGCAGCGCTATCCCACTTAACTCCGGATTCTTCAACCCATAAAGTGCCTCTTGAAGCATTTTGGGTAAAATTTCGACTTGGGGAAGAAGCAGTTCCAGCACCGAGGTGAGTGACTTGGGATCATATAAAAGCCCCAGATAGAACAATACGGGAAGGATTTGCATCGAGCGATTCAAGCAATCGATGGAACGAATCTCAATAAAACCCCGCGGCCTCACTTCGGGAAAAAGCAGCGAGAGATGAACGATGAAGTCATGGAGCGTAGGAGCTACTTTTCTCCCTTCGTGCTCAAAAGGAGTTTGTAGCCAATCGGAAAAAGTGATTTTCTGCTGAGGAACTAAAAAATCGAGCGATTCAATAAAAACCACCGGAGCGTTCAGCGCAAAATTAAGGTACTCCTGAATGCATGTCTCTCGCGTTGGCTTTTCCTTTAATTTTTTAACAAGTGGAAGATTCAATCCGGATCGAGTCGGATCGATAGGCTGCCAACTCCAACCCCGATAAGTGTGGTAGCCAGTCTGTTGATGCTCGACG
>JBGTGJ010000054.1:0-3479 GCA_041746775.1 bacterium | reverse complement strand
ATCGCTATACCCGAACTCGCGATCTGTTTTCGGACTTCACTGAGGCGTTTGCAGATACCGATCTGCTTTTGCTGACAGAAATTTATTCGGCAGGAGAAGAACCGATTGTGGGGATTTCTTCTCGAGCGCTCTATGACCAGATGCAGCGTTCCTCTTTCCACTTTGTTCCTGAGAAAAAAGATCTTCATTTAAGGACTTTAGAAATGCTGCAACCGGGAGATGTTGTCCTGACCTTAGGAGCGGGGGATATCACGAAAACCGGGCATGAATTGGCGAAAAAACTTCGTAATGGAGAGTGATTTTCGTATTTACACTTCCCCCCAAAAACCGTAAGTCTTCTTCCGCTATGGATGCCGCTATCTTAGAAAATTTTCTTAAAGCGACGACCCCTCAAGGGCCTGAATTGGGCTGGAAAGAGGGGCTAAAAAAGGTGGTTCAAGGGGAGATCCGATTTAACGAACCGCTTCGCAAATATACTTCCATTCAGATCGGTGGTCCTGCCGACGCACTTATCTTTCCTTCCGATATTGAAGAGATCAAAAAAATCATTCGTTTTGCCCAAGAAAAAAGAGTCCCCTGGATGATTTTAGGACTGGGGAGCAATGTCTTGGTGAAGGATGGTGGAATTCGTGGAATCGTTCTTCGTCTCAATAAAACACTCCAGCAATTGCAAAAGCTCGATGAGACCGAGACTGAGGTGGTGCTTCAAGCGGAAGCTGGAGTTCCCCTCCCTAAATTAGTCGAGATGTGTCGGCAGCAAGGTTGGTCTGGGATGGAAGGGCTCTACGGCATTCCTGGTACCATCGGTGGGACTTTGGCGATGAATGCCGGGACTCGAGAGATGGAGATGAAAGATCCTTTAGTCGAGGTCCAAGTTCTGCGCCCTGATGGAACTACCCACACCTATCCAAAAAATAAATTAAAGTACGAGTATCGATCGTTGGGGCTTCCTACCAAAGAGGTTATTCTTTCCGGAAAATTTCTCGTGAAGAAAAGTGATCCTGCGGAGGTTCAAGCTAAAACCCTTTCGTATCAAAAAAGAAGACAAGAGACTCAGCCGCTAGAATTTCCCAATGTGGGATCGGTTTTTAAAAATCCTGAAAAAGGATTTGCGGCGCAGATGATTGAAGAATTGGGGCTCAAAGGGGTGAGAGTCGGAGGGGCGCGGATCAGTACGAAGCATGCCAATTTCATTATCAACGAAAATCGTGCGACGGCGCGAGATGTTCTCATCTTGATCGGATTAATCAAAGATAAGGTCAAAGAAACATTACAGGTTCGATTAGAACTGGAAGCTAAAGTGGTGGGAGAAGATGAGTCTCTTTAAAGATAAAATTATTGGGGTGTTGATGGGAGGGCTTTCCAAAGAGCGGGAAATTTCTCTACGCAGTGGCAATGCGGTGCTCGAGGCGTTGTTGCAACGTGGTTACGATGCCGTTCCGATCGATGTAGCGGCCGATGTGGCGGAGGTGTTGAAGGCGAAAGAGGTCGAAGTTGCCTTTCTCGCATTGCATGGGAGGTTTGGAGAAGATGGGTGCATCCAAGGGCTGTTAGAAATTCTTTCTATCCCCTATACCGGTTCGTCGGTTTTGGCCTCTGCTTTGGCGATGGATAAATATCTTTCTAAAGATATCGCTCGTGCCGAAGGATTACCGACTCCTGATTATCACTTTTTTGATGGGATGCATGATGATCTCCACGCTTTTGTGAGTAAGGTCTCTATTCCTGTTCCATTGATGGTCAAGCCGAGTCGTGAAGGTTCCACCATCGGGATTACGAAAGTAGAAAAAAAGGAAGATTTAGAAAAAGCGATATCGACGGCGTTCAATCTCGATTCACGAGTGTTAATCGAAAAATTTATTGCTGGCAGAGAACTAACAGTAGGATTGCTCAATCATGAGCCGCTTCCGGTATTAGAAGTCAGGCCAAAAAGTGGATTTTATGATTACGAAGCGAAGTATACTCCTGGCAAAACCGAATATCTCTGTCCTGCAGAATTACCCGAAGCGCTCGCCAAAAAAATCCAAGATTATGCGAAGCGAATTAATCAGCGTTTAGGTTGTGAAGGGGTGGCGCGGGCTGATTTTATTTTATCCGAAGATCAGATTCCTTACTTTTTAGAGATCAACACACTTCCTGGAATGACCGGTACTTCGCTTGTTCCGAAAGCAGCAGCGGCTGCCGGAATTTCGTTTGCTGATCTGGTAGAAAAAATTCTTTCTAGTGCAAGGGTCAAGGTGAAGTGAAAAAAAACAATCCGTGGATAAGAAAGAAAAAAAATGTCAAGTTTGCCTCCAAAAAACGGCAATTTCGGATTCTGTTTAAGTTTGTCATCACTTTAGTGCTGCTCGTCGGTGTTACTTACGGCGGCCATCGACTGTTCAAACATCTCGAAATTTTTTCCTTAAAAAAGATAGAGATCCAAGGGGATCCTAAAGCCTTAAGCCGAGAGAAGATCATTGCTCTTTCCCAGGTCAAATTAGGAACTAATCTTTTTGAACTGAAGATTCAAAACATCAAAGAACATTTGAAAGATCATCCTTATTTTAAATCGGTCTCGGTGCAGCGCCGGTTTCCTCATACTCTCATTTTTCATTTACAAGAATATCTTCCTGAGTTTGTTTTAAATGCTGGTCATCTTTATTATGTCGATGCGGAAGGGCATATCTTTAAAGATATCACCAATACGAAAGACGATCGAGATTTTGTCGTATTGTCAGGGTTTGATTCTGACGAGGTAAAAGAGAAGTCGGAACAGTTGATGGAATCGGTGAAGAGTGCGGCGGAACTGAAAAAAACTTTTCAACAGTTCCCTTTTTCCACCCCGCTCGGTTTAAGTGAGATCCATTTTGAAAAAAATATTGGATTTACCCTCTACACAGAAAAGAAAAAGTATAGTATCAAGGTCGGGCTGAAGGAGTTTTCTGAAAAATTTAATAAATTAGCCGAAATTTGGCCCAAATTCGAAAAAATGGATGGTGGAGTGTCTTTGATCGATTTGAATTATCCTGGGAAAATTTTAATGAAAATGTAGGGGCGATACCTTGTGTTCGCCCTTCCCGTATTAAAAGGGGATTTTTTGGAGAGGCCCCTGGGTTCCGGAGTCGTCGAACGTCTTTTGTAATCGATTTCGTGATCTATATAAACTATTCATCGACGCCTCCTCCACCCAGGGACCTCTCCAAAAAATGTTTTTTAGAATTGGGTGAATTGGGTTCTTGTAGGGGCGATACCTTGTGTTCGCCCGCATCCACGAAATGAATATCCAAGGGAGAATAACAGATGGCAAGAAAAGATAACCTAGTCGTTGGCCTAGATATTGGTACCACCAAAGTTTGTGCAGTGGTCGGAGAGTTGACCGAAGATGGAATTGATATCATCGGGATCGGTTCTCATCCGAGTAAAGGTTTAAGAAAAGGGGTGGTCATTAATATCGAATCGACGGTTGAGTCAATTAAGCGAGCGGTGAGTGAGGCGGA